>JAAYSI010000243.1 GCA_012524045.1 Peptococcaceae bacterium
ATTACTCGAAAGGATGACCTATGAATATAGAGGAACGTCGCTTAATAAATCAGATAACGGAGAGCCTATCTCAGATTTTGCAAGGAAAAATACCCGCTTACCTCGACCCTATAAGTAGTTCCCCTGTATTAGATAGCTTGGTAAGAGCATTTAACGAGTTGATTGAATCCTACGCAGAAATTCAGAGTTTTATTTTTCCTCTTTCCCAAGGAGTACTTAACGTTGAACCGCCAAAAGCAAAAAATATTATGGCATCCCCTTTTAAAGAACTGCATTCCCAACTTAAAACCCTAATCTGGCAGGTCGAACAGGTCGCTAAGGGCGACTATAACCAGCGAGTCCATTTTATGGGGGACTTCTCCAAAACCTTCAATTTCCTGGTAGAGACTTTAGATCGCCAAAGAGAACTCGTTAAAAAACATATTAATTTTTTAGAGTTAGAGAAGGTCAGATTGCAAGAGAGTGAAGAACGTTATGCTCTGGCGGTTAAACATTCACCCGGAGGCGTCTGTATTATTGATCCGCAAACCAAGCGAATCCTGGAGCCAAATGTTCAATTATGTAATATGTTGGCCTATACGGAACAAGAGCTTACGGACTTGACTTTTTTTGAGCTCTATGCAGATTCTAAACAGGCGGCTTCAGATCTTGCTAATATAATCCAGCAAGCACTTTTTGCAGTCAACTCCAGGAAATTAAGGAAAAAGAACGGTGAAATCATTGAAGCAGATGTTCACACCTGTTGGTCACTTGGAATTACAAATAGCTTTATAATTATGAACGTGGAGGATGTTACCGAACAGAATAAAGCCCAACAAGTTTTGAATAAGTATAGGATATTGCTGGAACAGGCTCAGGATATTATAATCTTTTGCGGGATGGATGGGCAAATCCTAGAGACCAATAAACAAGCTGAAAGAGTTTATGGTTATAGTTCGGCTGAGTTACAAGCCCTGAATATTTCCGAACTGGTTTCTGCCGAAGAAAAACAGGAGCTGGCTAAGTACATTAATGTAGCCCGTGTTAAAGGAATTGTTTATGAAAGTGTTCATTGCCGCAAGGATAAAAGTACTTTCCCAGTCGAAATAAGTTCCCAACTGGCAACTTTCGGGTCGGAAAAAGTATTAGTGAATGTCATTCGCGATATTTCCGAACGCAAAAAAATCCTTCAAGAGCTTGAATATTTAAATACCCATGACTCTCTGACGAAAGTATTTAACAGGACTTACTTGGAGGAAGCAATTGAAAAGATAATTCTTGCTAAAAGCTCCGTAAAGAATGCCTTGCTGATAATTGATATTGATAATTTTAGTATTATTAACGAAGCCTTAGGGCATAAGCTTGGGGATCAGTTGCTTGTTGATGTGGCTGAACTGCTAAGAGAAAATGTCCGCGAACAAGACATTTTAGCCCGGATAGGCGGAGATGAATTCGGCATCTTAATGCCTGACGTAGGCTTACATGAAGCAAAATTTTTAGCTGCTAAACTGCGCCAAGCGCTGGGCAAAAGTAAGATAAATACCGCTAAGTCTTATCTTCCTTATAGGATTAATATTTCCGTTGGGATTGCCATATTTGATCGAAAAGTCTTGAATGCCCATGAAGTAATTGCTTTAGCCAGTCAAGCCCTTTTTCAGTCCAAAACTCAAGGTTATAACAGAGTATCATGGCTGGTTCCCAATACCAAAAATAACCTACCAAAAGTAGAGGAAATAATGTATTTTCTGGCTGAGGCTGTAGAAAAAGAATTATTTTCCCTGCACTTTCAGCCGGTGGTGGATATATTAACAGGCGAAGTAATTCATCATGAGGGCCTTCTTCGTTTGAATGAAAATGAGGATATTCTGCTCTATCCGGAAAACTTCATACCTTTGGCTGAGCGCTTTGGCTTGATGCCACAGATCGACAGTCAGGTTATAAAATTAGCTTTTGCGGCTCTCGAAAAATACCCGGAGCTCAAGCTATTTATAAATCTTTCAGGTTTAAGCCTAGGGGATGAATCATTATTAGATGGGATCGAGAAAGCTATTTTGCGCAAAGGTCTCCAACCTTCGCGGCTTGGTTTTGAAATAACGGAAACAGCCGCTGTTAAGGATCTTGTAACGGCTGAACGCTGGATTAATCGTCTAAAATCAATTGGTTGTTATTTTGCTTTAGACGATTTTGGCATAGGTTACTCCTCTTTTTCCTATCTGCAGAATCTGCCGGTGGATTTTGTAAAAATTGATGGTAGTTATATAAGGGAATTGGATAAGAATTCTAAGCATCGGGTTTTCATTCAGGCTATGAGCATGCTAATCAAATCCTTGGACAAAAAAATTATTGCTGAATCGGTTGAAAACAATACGGTCTTAAAAATCTTAAAAGAAAATGGGGTTAATTATGTTCAAGGTCATTATCTAGGCAAACCGGAGAATGTTCCTGTTTACAGGCAAAAGCTTAAAGTAATTTGAATTTCAATTGATTAAATTTAAAATAATTTAAGTTTAAAGTATAACAGAGTATTTACTTTTTAAAATACTATTGTTATACTTTAAATAATGCCTTTTCACTTTAACAGAGTAAAATGTTAAATTGCTAAACTATATGCGTATAGATTACCACATAATTTATTTATAAGCTTAAGGGAGGGTACGGAATGGCAAAAAACTTTTTGACCATAGCTTTACCGAAAGGGAAATTATTGATAGATTCCCTTGATTTATTGAATAAACTGGGTATGGATTGTTTAGACATTGAAGAAGACTCCCGGCGACTGGTTTTTGATTTGCCTAAAGATGAGGCCAGGATTCTGATTTGCAGGCCGACGGATATTCCAACCTATGTGGAATACGGAGCAGCCGATCTCGGTTTTGTCGGCAAAGACACTTTAGTCGAACAAAACAGGGATGTTGCCGAATTAGTGGACTTAAAGTTCGGCTATTGCCGTTTTGTAGTGGCTATGCCGGAGGAGAACCTTCCTCCCAAATTGGCTGACGGGTCTTATGATTTGAGCGTTTTGAACCATAAAAGGGCGGCTACAAAATTTCCCAGAGTTGCGCGGCTTTTTTTCA
This sequence comes from Peptococcaceae bacterium, assembly GCA_012524045.1. Taxonomy (GTDB): domain Bacteria; phylum Bacillota; class Desulfitobacteriia; order Desulfitobacteriales; family Syntrophobotulaceae; genus JAAYSI01. The sequence continues at coordinate 3,054 of JAAYSI010000243.1, forward strand.
ATGATTTAGGAATGCAGGTAACCACGATTAAACTGCACGGCAATGTTGAATTAGCGCCAGCGGTTGGCCTGGCGGAAATGATTGTGGATATTGTCTCGACAGGCAAAACCTTGCGGGAGAATAGGCTGTTAGAAGTCGCTCCGATTTTTGATTCCACAACTCGGCTGATAGCAAATAGAGTGGCTTATAGAGTTAAATATGACCGGATTCAATTTATGAGTGAGAAACTAAGGGAATTGGTTAAAGAAGATTAGACCATTGGCCGATAATTTTCTAGAAAGAAAGGAAGTCAGATAATGGTAAAGCCAATTTTAAAATATGAGGAAATAGACTTACAGAAATTAAGTAGAAAATCCTATGGCGATGACTCAGAATTGGAAGAGCGCGTAGCTGAGATAATTACAAGGATTAAAGACCAAGGAGACCAAGCCCTAAGAGAGTTGACTCTAAAATATGACGGAGTAGATTTGCTTAAAACGGGCTTGAAAGTAGAGCAATCAGAATTCGAGGCCGCTTATAAACAGATTGATCGGGGCTTTTTTCAAGCCCTTAAGCAAGCAATAGAAAATATTAAAGAATATCACGAGAGACAGAAACGTAACTCCTGGCTGCAGACAGCTGAGGATGGCAGTGTTATGGGTCAGTTAATCCGTCCACTGCAAAGGGTAGGAATTTATGTTCCCGGAGGTACAGCAGCCTATCCTTCCTCAGTGTTGATGAATGCTTTACCGGCAGCAGTTGCCGGCGTAGAACAGATAGTAATGGTTTCGCCGCCGCGTCCAGACGGTTCCCTTTTACCGGAAGTACTAGTCGCCGCCGCTGAATGCGGAATAAAAGAGGTATATAAAATCGGGGGCGCCCAAGCTATAGCAGCTTTAGCCTATGGAACCGAAACTATTATGCCGGTTGACAAAATTACTGGACCGGGGAATATTTATGTGACATTGGCTAAAAAACAGCTTTATGGTACTGTGGATATAGATATGCTCGCCGGTCCGAGCGAGATTCTAATTTTGGCTGATCAAACCGGCCAACCCCAAGAATTGGCTGCGGATCTCCTTTCACAAGCAGAGCATGATAAGCTGGCTTCGGCGGTATTGATTTCTCCGGATCGGGCTTTACTCGATAGCACAGTTAAAGAAGTGAAACGCCAAATTGAACTGTTGCCGCGGGCCGAAATTGCTCGAGAGGCTTGGGAGAAATACGGGGCGGCTATCTTGGTCCGCGATTTGGAGCAAGGGATGGAGTTGGTCAACAAAATTGCTCCGGAACATTTTGAGCTGGTAGTGGAAGATCCTTTTGCCTGGCTTGGTAAGGTTAAAAATGCCGGAGCGGTATTTTTAGGCAGAAATACTCCGGAAGCGGTAGGGGATTACTTTGCCGGACCCAATCATATCCTGCCAACGGGAGGGACGGCCCGTTTTTACTCGGTGCTTGATGTGGATGCTTTTGTCAAAAAGATAAGCTTTATTAATTATTCGGAGGAAGCTTTAAAGCGAGATGCCGAAGCGATAATGATTTTGGCTCGCAGAGAAGGTTTGGAAGCCCATGCTCGGAGCATAGAGGTGAGGATAAAATGACTAACTTTATAAAAAAGGCAGCCAATGATTTCATCAGGCCGGTTCTAACGTCTTTACAAGCCTATCAGCCATCTGAGGACACAGGAAAAATTCGGATGGATGCTAATGAAAATCCTTTTCCGTGGCCGGAAGGAATGCAAGAAGAAGTGTTTAATTCTACTTTGGAATTTAACCGCTATCCGGATGGCTCGGCCAAGGCATTGCGCCAAGGTATTGCCACTTACAATAATGTGGATTGGACGGAAGTGTTGGTGGGTAATGGTTCTGATGAATTGATTCAGTTAATTCTCAGTACTTTTGCAGGCCCAGGGAGTTCCCTTATCGTTCATCCACCTACTTTCAGTATGTATTGGGCCGCAGCAACCATCACAGGGACCTCTGTCGAGGAAGTTCCGCTTCTTGGCGGTATAAGCCTGGATACGGAAGGCATCATAAAAAGCAGCCAACAAGCTGCCAGAAGCGTCATGATTATTTGCAATCCGAATAATCCTACCGGCAACGCTTTTGCAAGAAGTGAGATCTTACAAATTGTTCGGGAAAGTCCCGGTTTAGTGGTGGTGGATGAAGCTTATTATGAATTCTCCGGGGAAACTCTGGCCGATGTCATCAATGAATATCCCAATTTGCTAATTCTCAGGACCTTTTCCAAAGCTTTTGGCTTGGCTGCTCTTCGGGTTGGCTATGTCCTGGCAAACAAAACTCTTATCGCCGATTTAAACAAAGTTAGGCAGCCTTATAACGTCAATTCCTTTTCGCAGCAGGCGGCAGCAATTGCTTTAAAATACCTCCCGGCTTACCTTCAGCAGGTAGCAATTCTTAAGAAAGAAATTCAAAAAATATCTGAGGAGCTTGGCCAGCTTCCCGGGGTGACAGTTTATCCGACTGCGGCTAACTTTGTGCTGTTTCGCCCTGCGGATTGTCGAACTTGGGCTGAGGAATTCGCTGCTAAAGGTTTTAACACGCGTTATTTTACTAATCTTCCTGTGTTGAAGGAAGCAATACGAGTTAGTTCCGCTTTGCCGGAGCAAAACCAAGAATTTTTACGAATAGCAACGAAGCTAGCCGGAGTTTGACAGAATGAAGCTTAAAGCAAATAAAACGAAGCTTAAAGCAGATAAAACAAAGCTAAACGGATAATAAATTTAAATGAATTTAAAAGGAGGCAGTGCGGTGAGACAGGCGGAGATTCAACGCAATACCTTGGAAACTGAAATTAAAGCCAAATTAGTGCTGGATGGGAAGGGCAACGCGGATTTGGCCACAGGAATTGGCTTTTTTGACCATATGCTCAATTCAATGGTGCGCTTTGCTCATTTTGATTTAGAGCTTGAAGTCAAAGGGGATCTAGTAGTAGATGCCCATCATACTATAGAAGACTGCGGCATTGTCTTGGGTCAGGCTCTAAAGGAGGCTTTAGGGTCAAAAAGCGGAATAGAGAGGGTCGCCGACTGTCTCTTACCAATGGACGAAGCCTTGGTTCAAGTTGCTGTGGATATATCCAACAGAGGTTATCTAAGCTGGCAGGTGGACTGCCCGGACGGGACGGTCGGAGGATTCCCAGTTGAAATGGCCGAAGAGTTTTTCCGGGCTTTAGCTATTAACGCCGGAATTACTTTACATGTGCTTATGTTAAGTGGCAAAAATCGGCACCATATTTTAGAAGCAGCTTTTAAAGCCTCAGGTCGAGCATTAGGCCTTGCTGTGCGGCAGTCCGATCGCTTGGAAGGTGTTTTATCTACTAAAGGAACATTGTAGGAGGATTCGATGATAGGTCTGGTTGATTATGGATGTGGTAATTTAAGAAGTGTGGAAAATGCTTTGCTTAAACTAGGCTATCCAGTTCTTATCCTGGATAAACCGGAAATGCTTGAACAGGTTAAAGGTGTTGTGCTCCCGGGAGTAGGAGCTTTTGCCGACGCCATGTCTACTTTGACTAAAGCCGGCTGGGTTTACCATTTACAAAAGTATGTCTGGGAAGGCAACCCTTTTCTAGGTATTTGCCTTGGTATGCAACTCATGTTTGAGATAGGAGAGGAACATGGTCCTCATAAAGGGCTTGGGTTTCTTCAGGGCAGGGTGGTGAAGTTTCCGGCAGGACTTAAAATACCCCATATGGGTTGGAACAGGGTAAATATCCTTAAGCCTAACTCACTCTGTACCGAGGTGCCGAATGGTTCTTATTTTTATTTTGTTCATTCTTACTATGCCGAACCTGACGATCCTGCTTGCGTTTTGGCTACTAGCACTTATGGTTTAGAATTCCCGGCTCTGGTCGGGCAGGGCAACGTTTGGGGTACGCAGTTTCATCCTGAAAAGTCAAGTCGCTGGGGCTTGGTTGTTTTAGATAATTTTGGAAAGTGGGTAAATTCAAGATGAAGATCTATCCGGCTATTGATTTAAAAGATGGGCAAGTAGTCCGTTTACGGCAAGGCCAATTGGAAAAGGCCACTGTCTATGCTACTGATCCGACTGAAGTAGCGGCAGCATTTGAAGCTAAAGGGGCAGAACACTTGCATGTTGTGGATCTTAACGGCGCTTTTGTCGGTAAGCCGGTCAATGACCGGGCGATCGAGAGGATTGCACAAAATGTCGGCCTGCAGATTCAGGTTGGTGGCGGGGTGCGAACCCTGGAACGAATAGAGCAATTGCTTGGGATCGGAGTGAGCAGAGTAATTCTGGGGACAGTTGCGGTTAAAAATCCGCAGTTGGTGGCTGAAGCTGTACAGAGGTACGGAGATAGAATTGTTGTTGGCATAGATGCCCAAAATGGGATGGTAGCTGTGGAAGGTTGGGCCGAAAAGACGTCCCTTAAAGCGGAAGAACTCGGCCAAGCTATGCGAGAAATTGGGGTTTCTGAAGTTATATTCACGGATATAGCCCGGGACGGAATGTTGAGTGGGGCAAATATTGAAAGCACGGTCCGGATGGCTGAAAAAACCGGCTTGAATGTTATTGCCTCTGGTGGGATATCCTCTTTAGAAGATTTGAGCAGGCTAAAGTTTGAGGCCGCCAGAGGGATTTCCATCGCAGGGGCCATTATAGGCAAAGCTTTGTATGAGGGGAATCTTACTTTGGAGCAGGCTTTGGCCGTTGTTGGGAGGAAAAAGGATGTTGACTAAAAGAATAATTCCATGTTTGGACGTCCAGGATGGAAGAGTAGTCAAAGGAATTAATTTTCTGAATCTGCGGGACGCCGGAGATCCGGTCGAGTTAGCCAGTTATTATGACCAAGAAGGAGCCGACGAACTTGTGTTGTTGGATATTTCGGCCTCAGCCGAAGGGCGGGCTACTATGATTGAAGTGGTCGAAAAAACTGCGGAACAAATTTTTATACCCTTTACTGTTGGTGGAGGCCTACGCAATATTGAAGATATAAAGAATTTGCTCAGAGCAGGTGCGGACAAAGTATCCCTGAATACTGCTGCAATTCAAAAGCCCGAATTAATCGAACAAGCAGCTCATATTTTCGGAAGCCAGTGTATTGTTGTGGCCATAGATGCGCGTAAAGTAGGTGAAGGGCGTTGGGAAGTATATACATACGGCGGGCGTACTCCGACAGGGCTTGATGCTCTGGAATGGGCTTGTAAAGTAGAACGGCTTGGAGCCGGGGAAATTCTCCTTACGTCGATGGACAGAGACGGGACTAAAGAGGGTTACGATAATGACCTGAATCGCACTATTAGCCAAGCAGTGTCGATTCCGGTGATTGCCAGTGGTGGAGTAGGGAAACTAGAGCATCTAGCCGACGGCCTGACTATAGGCGGAGCCGATGCGGTACTGGCTGCTTCAATTTTTCACTATGGTGAGTATAAAATTAGCGAAGTAAAAAGCTATCTTAAAAGTAGAGGGATACCCGTTAGACTATAGAAGAGATAGAATATAGAGTTTAAGACTATAAAGTATAAGGTAAAAAGACTAGGTAAAAAAAGATTAGGTAAAAAAAGATTAGGTAAAAAAATAGTGGTGGGAGCTTGGGCAGAATGAATAAAAGTAACCAAGAAAATACTATAAATCAAGAAAATACTATTAATCTAGATAGGTCAAAAATAGATAATCCAAATAAAGAAAATATTAATATAGATAAAATAAATTTAGACAAATTTAAGCAGCTAATTAATGAAATTCGCTGGAATCCGGAAGGGCTTATTCCGGTGATCGCTCAGGATGCGGAAAGTGCGGAAGTATTAATGCTTGCCTATATGAACAAAGAGGCTCTGTACAAAACCTTGACTGAAGGTAAAGCTGTTTACTATAGTAGATCCAGACAGTCTCTATGGCTAAAAGGAGAAACTTCCGGCAATTTCCAAGAACTAGTGGATATTTTATTTGACTGTGACAAGGATGCCTTATTATTAAAAGTTAAGCAAAACGGAATGGCTTGTCATGAAAATTATTTTTCCTGTTTTCATTATCGGCCGCAACTGGAAGCTGAGAGAAAAGCCGAGAAAAACTGGCAAGTTGTAGCAGACCCTAATGTGCAACCAACCCTGTCCTTAGGCAGGACTTTGGAGATTCTTGCCGAAATTATTAAAGACAGAAAGCAAGAAAGAACTGAAGGGTCTTATACTGCGTACTTGTTTAACAAAGGAATAGACAAAATCCTGAAAAAAGTCGGCGAAGAATGTGCGGAAGTTATTATTGCAACCAAGAACGCTTCGCTTGAAGAAATCCGCTATGAATCAGCCGATCTTTTCTATCATCTCTTAGTATTGTTTGTAGAAATGGGTCTGGATTTAACAGAAATAGCTGAGGAATTAAATACTCGGCGAAAATAATTTTTAGAATGAGGTTCAGGGATCAAAATGAACGCTAAACTAAGCAAAACCATTACTTTGCCTCGTTTAAACCGTCTAAATCCTTCTTTGGAAAGCACTGCGTTAAAGATTATGGAAGAATCAGGTGAGCTTGCCCAAGCGATAGGTAAGTTTCGCGGATTGAACGGAGAACTCCAGAGAGTTGATGAAACCGAAGCGATGCAACTTGTTGCTAAGGAATTAATAGACGTCGCCCAAACAGCAGTCACCATGATGTTTGTTTTAGAAGAACAATACGGGATAGATTTGGATAAGGTCTTAGCAGAGCATATTGCCAAATTACGCAGCAAAGGCTATTGCGATTAAGACGGGAAAGGAGTTTCACAGAATGTATAATTTGCAGGATCTTAACCCAGTGCAACGGCAAGCAGTTGAAAGTGGCGAAGGTCCTCTTCTTATTTTGGCCGGTGCCGGCTCCGGTAAGACCAGAGTATTGACTTACCGGATTGCTCATCTGATAGCCAGCGGGGTTGAACCTTGGAATATTTTAGCGATTACTTTTACCAATAAGGCAGCCAAAGAGATGAGGGAGCGGGTTATTTCCCTTGTCGGGAGCGAAGGAGAGGGGCTATGGGTAGCGACTTTCCATTCGACCTGCGTGAGGATTTTAAGGAGAGAAATAGGTAAATTACCCGGGTATTCCCGGAGTTTTGTTATTTATGATGCGAGCGATCAATTGGCCTTACTTAAAGAGTGCCTAAGAGAATTAAATATTGATGAGAAAAAAATTGTCCCAAGAGCTGTTTTAAGTGTGATCAGTGATGCCAAAAATAAATTGCAGGATGTAGATACCTTTACGGCCAAGGCCTCCGGAGATTACTTTTTGGAAAAGGCAGCTGAAGTCTATGCCTTATACCAAAAGAAGCTCATAGCAAACAATGCGCTTGACTTCGATGATCTAATAATGCTGACAGTCAGGATTTTACGGGAAAATCCGGATGTTCTTAACTTTTACCAGCAGAAATTTCGCTATATCCTGGTGGATGAGTACCAGGATACCAACCATGCTCAGTATGTCTTGATTAACGTACTGGCTAAACGCTACCGCAATCTCTGTGTGGTCGGAGATGATGATCAGTCCGTCTATGGTTGGCGGGGAGCCAATGTGCAAAACATTCTGGACTTTGAAAGGGATTACCCGGAAGCAAAAGTTATGAAGTTGGAGCAGAACTACCGGTCTACCCAAAAGATTCTTAAAGCAGCTAATGAAGTAGTTAGCCATAACTACAACCGAAAAGGGAAAAAGCTTTGGACAGAAAATGACGAGGGCGATCAGATAATCTTATATCAAGCCTCAGATGAACACGATGAGTCTCGCTATATCGCAGGCAAAATCCGCGAACTAAGTGATAGCGAAGGTCGTCGATATAGTGATTTTGCTATTCTTTATAGGACCAATGCTCAATCCAGGGTTTTGGAAGAACATTTAATGAAAGAGGGGATCCCTTACCGGATTTATTCTGGTGTAAAATTCTATGAACGTCAGGAGATAAAAGATATCCTGGCCTATTTGCGGTTAGTGCATAATCCCGCAGACAGGGTAAGCTTTGCTCGGGTTCTAAATGTGCCCAAACGGGGCCTAGGTAAAGTAACTCTTGCTAAAATCTTGGCATATGCTGACGAACAAGAAATGCCAGTCTTGGAGACTTTAGCCGAAGCAGCCTATATACCTGATTTGCCGAACAGAAATGTTGGCCCGCTGACAGCCTTTTACGAAATGCTAAAGAAATTTAGAAATAAAGCTGCAGAGGGGATTCTGGTAACAGAACTTACCGAATTGATTCTAAAAGAAACCGGCTATTTAAACTCTTTGAGAGCCGAAAACACAGTTGAAGCCGATGCCCGAATTGAAAACTTAAACGAATTTCTTTCGGTCACAACTGAATACGATCAGAATTTCGAAGACTATATTGAAGATTTCGTTCAAAGTGGTGATTTTAGCGAAGAAGACCTGGTTATTCTCGGGGGTTTTTTGGAACAAGTCTCGCTGGTGGCGGAGATAGATAATTTTGATGAGAATGAAGATGCGGTTAAGCTGATGACTATGCATAGTGCCAAAGGTTTGGAGTTCCCGGTCGTTTTTGCCGCAGGCCTGGAAGATGGTATTTTTCCGAGCAGCCGTAGTTTAATGGAAGAATACTTGTTGGAAGAAGAACGTAGACTTTGCTATGTGACGATAACCCGAGCCAAGGAAAAACTCTTTTTGAGTTATGCCGAGCAAAGAATGCTCTACGGTCGAACTGAGCCCTGTGTTCCCTCGCGTTTCTTAAAAGAAATCCCTGCGGATTTAATGACTTATGAATCTTCCGAACGGGAAATACTGGGCAGAGGCTTCGGCTCTTGGCCAACGAAGTTCTCCAACTGGAAAAAAACAGGTACACCTGTAGTCAGTTCTGATCCTGAGAGTTTTCGGATCGGCGATAAAGTGGAACACCCGAAATTTGGGGCAGGTATTGTGATGGCAGTCAAAGGTTCTGGCAAACAGGCAGAGCTTACCGTAGTTTTCAGCGGAGAAGTGAAAAAATTGCTTGCTGAGTATGCAAAATTGGTTAAACTAAAATAGAGAGCGTTAGTACAAGAGGGGTATGAAGTATGGATGTACAGCAGCGTTTAAAAGAACTAAAAGAGATTATAGAAAAAGCCAATTATCATTACTACGGCCTGGATAATCCGATTCTAACCGATGCTGAATACGATTCTTATATGCAAGAATTAATCGCTATAGAAAAAAAACACCAGGAGCTCGTCACGGCTGATTCCCCTTCGCAAAGGGTTGGAGGATTTGTCGCTTCTCAATTTCCGAAAGTCAGGCATCGAGAACCGCTTTTAAGCTTGGATAATGCTTTTTCTGCCGGGGATCTGCGCGATTTTGATCGCCGGGTTCGCAATGTTGTTTCCGACGTCGAATATGTTGTCGAGTATAAAATCGATGGCCTTACAGTCGCTTTAACTTATGAAAACGGGATATTAGTTAGGGGCGCCACCCGTGGGGATGGGGAAACCGGCGAAGAAATCACCGCCAATATTAAGACTATCAGGGCTGTTCCGCTTCGGCTCCGGCAGGATTCGCGCTTAAAAAATTTTTCGGCCTTAGATGTTAGAGGGGAAGGCTATATGCCTAAGGAAGCATTTTTGCAACTTAATAAGAGGCGCGAAGAGGAGGGCCTCCCCTTATTTGCCAATCCGAGAAATGCCGCTGCAGGTTCCTTGCGTCAGCAGGATTCGCGGATAACTGCTGAGCGGAAACTTGGTTATTTTTCTTACCAATTAATACAAGCGGAACAATTAGGTCTCAAAACCCAACAAGAAGTACTTCAAACCCTAAGCGAACTAGGCTTTAATGTAAATCGCAATTATAAAGTGTTTAAGACTATTGAAGAGGTCATAGAGTATTGTGAACAGATGACCTCAGCTAGAAATGATTTGCCCTATGATATAGACGGCTTAGTCATAAAAGTTAACAGTTTTGCTCAACAAAGGGAGCTTGGCTATACGGCTAAAAGTCCACGCTGGGCTATTGCCTATAAATTTCTGGCCGAACAAGTTGAGACCTTAGTTAAGGATATAGTTATCAATGTTGGCCGTACAGGCGTTTTGACCCCAACTGCTGTTCTGAAAGATGTTTTTGTAGCCGGTTCCACGGTTAGCAGAGCCACTCTGCATAACCTCGACAATATCAGGGAAAAGGATATCAGAATAGGCGACCATGTGCTTATTCATAAAGCTGGGGATGTCATACCGGAAGTAATAAAATCTTTGCCCGAAAAGCGCACAGGGAATGAAATAGTATTTCACATGCCTTCCCACTGCCCTTCTTGTGGTAGCCCGGTTCATAAACCGGAAGGTGAAGTTGCTCACCGCTGCCTGAATATTTCTTGCCCGTCGCGCCAGAAAGAGGCTATAATTCATTTTGTTTCCCGTGATGCTATGAATATTGAAGGTTTAGGGCCGGCAGTTATAACACAATTGCTGGAAAAGCAACTTATTAAAGACGCTGCTGATTTGTATTATTTAGAGTTCTCTAAACTTATTGAGTTAGAAAGAATGGGGAAAAAGTCAGCCGAAAATCTGCTACAGGCGGTGGAAGCCAGCAAGCAAAGAGGTCTGGCTCCGCTGATTTTTGCTTTAGGTATAAGACATGTCGGCGTAAAAGCCGGTAAAATCCTGGCCCAAAGTTTTGGCAGTATGGACAGCCTGATGCTGGCTGACGAA
>JAAYSI010000244.1 GCA_012524045.1 Peptococcaceae bacterium
AGGCAGGATAAAGACATTATGTGCTGGAACTCGTGAAACAGCCTCAGCCAAATCACTTGTACTGGGATTCATAGTCTGGCCGCCGAAAACCACTTCATCAACACCCAAACTGCTAAATACTTCAGCTATACCCTCACCCATAGCAACAGCCACTAAGCCATATTCTTTAAATTCGGTAGCATTTTGGGCTTCAGTAGTATCCGCCTGATTGTTATCAGTATTTGTTACTATTGTTTCGGGATAGTTTTCATTTTTATTTTTATGGGCGGCAGCTTCATTTTGAGCCATCATGTTGCTAATCTGCACCTCATAAAGATCACCGTATTGCAGAGCATAATCAAGGATTTGCCCGGGGTTTTTCGTATGAATATGAATTTTAACTACTTCCCCGGAACCAACTACTAATAAGCTATCTCCTTTGGATAGAAGTCCTTGTTTTAAGTTTTCCGGTTGCAGGTTTTGTCCTTTCAGTAAAAATTCAGTACAATAAGGGAATTCTAAGTCTTCTACAGCAGTAATTCCGGACATAACAGGCTGGACAAATTCCTGTGGTTCCACCTTGACAGCAAGTTGACCATTACCTTCTAAGGCTGCAATCCAACCACTTATTAGCACTAGAAAACCTTTCCCACCGGCGTCAACCACTCCCGCTTGTTTTAACACCGGTAGCATCTCCGGGGTACGAGCTAAAGCAGCTTCTCCTTTTTCATATCCCGCTTTTAAAACCTCTATAATATCAGTTTCTCCGCTTTTAGCTTTGTTAACTGCGCCTTTGGCAAACTCCCGGGAAACCGTCAAGATAGTACCTTCCACCGGTCTCATGACCGCTTTATAAGCTGTTTCAACACCTATTTGCAAAGCATGAGAAAATTGAAGTGCATTTGCCTCATCGATTCCTTCCAATCCTTTGGCAATACCCCTCATTATCTGCGACAAAATCACACCCGAGTTACCCCTGGCTCCCATGAGTGAACCTGTAGAAGCAGCTCCGGCCACATCGTGAATAGAATTATTCTCTCTCTTATCAGCAGACTGTGATGCTGCCCTAAATGTTAAGTTCATATTCGTCCCGGTATCTCCATCAGGAACCGGAAAAACATTCAGCGAATCAATCTCCGTTTTCTTTTGATCCAGGAGAATGGAGCCGTTTTTAAACATTGCCTTTAATCTATTTCCATCAATTGTCACTGCTTTTGAGTCAGCCACTGCTTTCAAAACTTATCCTCCCTATCTAAAAAACCTATAAAAATAAAGATTATTGTATTCTATTCCTATTTTAGCCGATTTGTCTAAAGACTGCAAAATTATTCCAGAAACCTAACTCCCTGGACATTAACATTTACTTCGGCAACTTTAAGACCTGTCATTGTCTCTACGGTATAGCGGACTCTATCCATTACATTTGAAGCAACTTCGGATATTTTTGTACCATAACCGACTATTATATTAAGATCGATAATAACTTGATCTTCACGAAAAGTAACGGTTACACCTTTGGATAAATTTTCTCTTTTAAGCAAGCCAGAAACACCATCAGAAATTTTCCTGGAAGCCATACCCACCAAGCCATAACATTCAATTGCGGCCGAACCGGCAATTGTTGCGATCACTTCCTCAGAGATTTCAATTTTCCCCAGTTTGGTTTCCATTAGCTTTCCCATTCTCGAAACCTCACTTCCTCTATGTATTAAATGAACATTCATTATTCAAATACACTTACAAATAGAATAATATCTAGATAGCTTTTAGTCAAATACCTGTTTCTATAATTTAAAAAGTTTTACAATGTCATCTTTAACCTTAGCCAGTACTTGCTATTTATATTAACATCTGCTAAACTGTATTAGTGTCATTTTCGGGTTAAAAGGAGGTAGTAATATGGCTAGAGTTTGTGCTATTTGCGGAAAAGGAGTTTCCACAGGGATGAATGTAAGTCACTCCCACATTCGCACCAAGCGCACCTGGAAACCCAACCTCCAGCGTGTTCGTGCCGTAGTCAACGGTACACCGACTCGTATCAAAGTCTGCACTAGATGCCTTCGTTCAGGCAAAGTGCAACGTGCCATCTAATTTAATGATAGTGCATTATTGTGTTAGATAAAACCCCAGCTTGAGCTGGGGTTTTTAACTATCTGTCAAAAGAACCACCAGTACTTTGCCCTCATGTACTTCTATTTCAGCTACCTGACCCAGGAAAACATTGCTAATTCCTCGGGCACTACTCGCTAAGAGGGTCAAATGCGCTAATTCATAATATAGACCTTTAGAGCTAAGCCGCGCTTTTTCAGTTAGTGGGATAAGAGAAAGCTCTTGTTCTTTTTTTCCTGAGATTAGTTCTTTACCCGGAGTTAAAACCCAAGCTTGATAATCTTTACATAACATTCTTATCCTTCTTTTTTGGGTAGCATATCCTAACATAAGGCCTATATTGCCGAGTAAATGATCCAATCTCTTCCCGGTAGCAGCATAAAGGCAGATCTCATCATTTGGAGCACCGTGTTTCTCTAAATAAGAGTGCGCATAATTCAAAGCCAATTCCAGATCTGTTTCGTCTTTTTCCCTAGGGTATTTTTCTATTAAAGTATGTCCCTGTTGACATTTAGTTAACACTTCGCTGTTTACAGAGTCCAAGTCCCCAATAAGGACATCAGGAAGCCGACCTGCCGCAAGAGCATAGTTGGCGCCGCCGTCAGCAGCAATGAGCAATTCATATTGTTTTTGACCTAATTCCTTTTTCCCCCAGCTAGTATCCCATTCACCATTGGCTATTATGGCAATCTCCATTGGCACCACTCCTATTTTGCCTCCTCAGAAGCAGCCCGTAAAATATCCTTCATGGCCTGACCAGGGCTTGGCTTTGCAAAAACAGCCGAGCCCGCAACTAAAATATTTGCTCCTGCCCGACTTACTAATCTGGCAGTGTCAACATTAATACCGCCGTCTACCTCTATCTGACATTCAGGGTTTACTTCTTTTAATATTTCCGATAAGGCAACTATTTTGGGTAATACTCCGGAAATAAACTCTTGTCCGCCAAACCCCGGGTTAACTGTCATCAGCAAAACCATATCCAGTTCTTGGATTATATAGGTGAGCAATTCTAGTGGAGTTGCAGGGTTTAAAGCAACTCCAGCGCTTAGGCCCAAGGATTTAATCTGTTGAATAATCCGATGAATATGTCTAGTGGCCTCGAGGCTCACGGTTATATGATTTGCTCCCGCCTTAGCGAAAGTTTCAATATATTGCTCCGGCTTCTCGATCATTAAATGCACATCAAACCAAAGATCGCTTACTTTGCGTAGCGATTCTATGACAACAGGCCCTATGGAGATATTGGGCACGAAATGTCCGTCCATAACATCAATATGCAATACTTCAGCTCCAGCCTCCTCGACCGATTTTACCTGCTCCCCTAGGCGAGCAAAGTCGGCCGCAAGGATCGACGGGGCAACAGTAATCTTCATAGAATAATCACTCTTTCAATAAAATACTCTCCCAGCTAATTCTTACTTTCTAGCATAAACTTATGGTTAAAAATATATTCTTCAGCAGATTTAAAATCTCCTTTAAAGAATAGTTTTTAATAATGATATTTAAAAAATAAATGCCATTCAATCTAGTAACGTTGTTCGCTGGTTATTACCTCTTGTAAAAACTGCAAGTAATGGTCATACCTGGACTGCAAAATCTTAGCAGAGGCCACTGCCTCCTTAACTCCACAAACCGGTTCCTTATCGTGCAAACAGCTTTTGAAGCGACATTCTTTTCTATAGTCGGCAAACTCCGGGAAATAATTTTGTAACTCCTCTCTTTTCATTTCCGGTAAATAAAGCGAGGAAAAACCCGGCGTATCCGCAATTAAACCTCCGGCAACTGATATTAATTCCACATGTCTTGTGGTGTGTCTTCCTCTACCAATTTTCTTGCTGACATCGCCCGTTTTCAGTTCTTTTCCGGGTTCAAGCGAGTTTATCAAACTCGATTTTCCTACCCCTGAAGGACCAGCCAATACCGAAACCTGGTCCTTAATAAAGGTTCGAACCTTATCTATACCTTGCCCTGTCTTATTGGACACAGATAAAACCTTATAATTTAGAGAGCTGTAATAGTTTAAGATTGGGTCTTCTTGCTCGTCATCGCATAAGTCCACTTTAGTCATAACTATAAGTAGGTTGATCCTTAACCTCTCTATCTGGATTAATAATCTGTCCAATAGATTGTAGTCAGGTTCCGGCATTTTCCTCGCAAAAACTACTATTGCTTGATCCACATTAGCAACATTCGGCCTGGTTAAAGCATTCTTACGCTCAAATACTTTTTCGATAGTTGCCTTAGAGCCAACTCCCGGAAGAATTAAGACTTTATCCCCCGGGATAAAATCTTGTTTTTTTACACGAAAACGACCGCGTAGAGAACATTCCCATACCCGGTCTTCGGCATAGACATAATAAAATCCCGCATAGCCTTTCATTAGTGTACCCTGAATCAACATATAATTTAGCAACTCCCCCTTTCCTGTACTTTTTAGATCCTTGTGATTCTTTTGGTTGGAATCGATATTAGGGCGGTGGTCCAGGCCCATCCGATATAATCATTACAACCTCGGAACCCTGCTTAACCGGTTTTCCCGCAGCTGGTATCGTGGAAATCACCGCATCCGGAGGATATAAATGGGAACTCTCGGTTTGGGCACTTACAATAAGTTTATATGCCTCCAGGATTTCTTTAGCCTCTTTAGAGGATAAAGCGGTTACATCCGGCATTACTTCCATTTTTAATTCCGGCCCACTACTAATATAGAGCTTTATAGGGGCGTTTTTGGCCCAGCTTGCATAAGGAGCCGGATCCTGGTCTATCACTCTATTTTCTTGAACTGTAGGATGTAATCTATTTTCAAAAGTAATATCTCCTTCGAATCCTGCCGCTCGGATAATATTAACAGCACTTTCTTTATCCAAATTTTCTCCGACAACATTCGGGAAGGAAATAAACTCCACTCCTTGACTCACAGTAACATCGATTTTTCTGCCTTTTTTTACCATTGAATCCGGAGCATAACTCTGATTCATTATCCTGCCTTTTTCTACTTCTCCATCAAAATCAAATTCCACTTCGCCAAGCTGCAAACCGTTTTCTTTGAGTTTGATCTCAGCTTGTTCAACGGTAAGATCTGTTAAATCCGGTACAGCCACTTCCGGTACATATAAAAAACTATATAAGCCATAGGTAATCCCGGCGAACACAAGAACAGCCGCTGCTACCAGTATGGTGATAAGCTGCTTTTTTTTCTTATTTTTCCTATGGATGGTATCTTCTAATAATTTATTTCTGCCGCTTGCAATAGCTTTGCCTAAACCTTTGTGTATTTCTGTCTTTTGAGCATCCGTATCCAATACAGTTTTTTTATCCCAAACTACTGTTTGCCCTGTTAATATTCTCTCAAGATCATCCAGTAATTCGCTTGCACTTTGATACCTGTCCTCAACTGATTTAGCCAGGGATTTCATTACTACAGCATCCAGTTCAGGAGCTATACTCGGGACTATTTTACTCGGCAACTCCGGCTGTTCTTGAATATGCTTTAAAGCAATTGAGATCGGGGTATCACCATCAAATGGAACTTTGCCGGTCAATAGCTCATATAAAATAATTCCCAAAGAATAGAGGTCGGATTGCTCATTGGTCTGAGCACCTTTGGCTTGCTCTGGCGACAAATAATGAACTGAGCCGACTATATCCCCAGTATTAGTTAAGGTCGCTGCGGAAACAGCTCTCGCTATTCCAAAATCTGTGACTTTAATCCTACCATCATCTGTCACTAAAATGTTTTGAGGTTTGATGTCCCTATGAATAATATGATTAGCATGCGCATGAGCCAAAGCCTCTGCTATCTGTCTAATAATATAGATTGCGTTTTCTGCTGAGAAAGGTGCCCTATTTCGAATTA
>JAAYSI010000022.1 GCA_012524045.1 Peptococcaceae bacterium
CCATGGCTCCTTCTTGTATAGCTTTGGATATTTCTTGCATCCGAGCATTGCCCGGGCTTTCCTTAAGTACATTTTTGGCAAAAAACAAAGCTATCAGCAGTCCTATGATTCCTGCTGCTACGCCCATCCAGGGCATCATAGACACTTCCATCAAACACTACCTCCTAAAAATAATAACCACGCTTCTTAAGCGTGTTGTCTTGATGACACGCAAAACAACCCCGTTATCAAAAAAACGGGATTAATTTTACTAAAAATCTATTTCATAAATACTGTAAGCCCTAACGAACTTAATAGAAACAAAACGGCAAAAACCATACTCAACTTCGAAAACAAGCTGTCCATGCCTCTTGCTGCTTTACCGAAGAACTGTTCACCTGCACCTGTAATCGATCCGGATAGCCCGGCACTTTTACCTGACTGCAGCAGAACAGTCGCAATCAGTCCGAGGGAACTAATGGTTAAAACGGCTACTATGAATATTGTCATATTTTCACCTCCCTAAGAGCTGGAACAGTTATTATGTAAAGCTGAAGCTAAGCTTCAAGCTTTGGAATAAGCTATTTTAATGTTTAAATATGACCAGTACGCCTTATTTTAGCATAGCTGTCAGCTTGACGCAAGAAAATATCAGTCATTGCTTTTAATTTTTTGAACCGTTTAGGGGTTCCATATATACTACAACGCAATTGCGTCCTTTGGCTTTAGCTTTGTACAGAGCATCATCCGCTTTTTTTAGAAGATCTCCGATATTACTACTATTATCAAGGTGACTATAGAAGGCTGCCACCCCAATACTTACTGTGAAGCTAATCTCCTGCTTCTCATAAAGTACTTTCTTCCTGGCTATAGCCTCCCGGAACTGTTCCGCTGCCTTTGTTGCCTCCTCTAAAGATGTGTTCTTTAAAAGTAGGGCAAATTCTTCTCCCCCTATACGCCCGGCAATATCACTTTTTCGAAAACTACTCAATATAGCTCTCCCCATTTCCCGAATTACTTCATCGCCAACCGCATGTCCAAAAGTATCATTGATATTTTTGAAGTTATATAAATCCATCATTAACAAGGAGAGTTTTTCCTTATGCCGTTTGCTCGAAGCAAACTCAGGTTTCGCCAAATTCATAAATTCCAGACGATTATAGAGACCGCTTAAAGAATCTATGGTAGCCAAAATTTTTAATTTTTCTTGGATTTTTCTTTCCTCGGTTACATCCCGAATAGATTTGAGCATTCGCTTACTTCCATTATTGGAATCGCCCAACGGTACTGCATCAATCTCAAAAAATCGTTGTTCCCCATCTATCACCAAGGAAAAATCCTGAACAACATCACTTTTAAAAATCTCCAGTAACTCCGGCTCCTCTTTAAGAAGATGCTCTATGGAGTAATTATCCAAGGAAATATTCAGTGCGTCAAAAAACTTTTTAGCGGCAGTATTGTAATCTACTACCCTTCGTTCCGGCCCCAAAATCACCATACCGCTAAAATTATTCTCAAAGATTGTTTCCCGAGCCAGGGTTCTTACTTCCAGAAAGTCGTATTTTAAAATGCCGAAGCCAATAATAAGTAAAGAAATAGGCATTACCAAAGCTGCATAATCAACTGCCCATACATTAAAAGCAACAATGACCAGCACTACTCCGATGAGAGGAAGTAAAGAAGCAAAAAGAAAAATCAGAAAGTGATATCTGGTATGGACCACTCGTTCTTTCAGGTATACTAAAGAATAAACGATAATGGTCAAAAGCAAGCACAGTATGGTGTAGGAAATATTAACATAATACCAGGGACCTCTCTCTAGATACAGGGAAAAATAACCCAATATCTCTCGCATTTCCCAATTTACATAAAAAAGATGGTGCCAGGAATTGGTGAGTCGCAGAAAAAAAGTAATTACAGGTATACAAAAAAGCAAAATTACTACCCGATTTCTTAGAGTATAGATTGTTTTTGTATAAAGGAGAGCGACCAGTAGCCATAGTGTGGGTATAAATGATAAGCCCAAATATTGGAACTGGTTCCAAAAAATCATCTCTTGCAAATTGCCAGTATTGATAATCATTAAATATCCAAATAAATAGACACTAATGCATAGAACTAAAGCAGTAAAAACCTTACGATAGCTGGTTCTACCCTTAGAAAAAAAATAGGCGGCAAAAAACTGAGTTAAGATAACCGCGAAAAGCAGATAAAGACTGAGTAGGATTTTCACGTAAAACACCTCAGTATATACTGGGACCATCCCATCAAAAGTTGCTGTTTATTGTTTATAATGATAGCAATTTTTTGATTAAATTCAACTAATAAGGATAATGTTCCTTCTTATCCTACTTATTTTCTTAAATTTTTCTGTTTTAAACTGCTTATTCTTTAATCTCAGAAAACACAAAAGTAAACTAAGCCTTAGCTTTCCAGGGTTCTTTGTTGGCTAAAGGGAGGTTGAAATTGCTCATTCCTATCGTCTTCGCGAATCAAAAAGCTATAAGCCACTGGAACTACCACCAAGGTAAAAAGAGTAGAGACTAGCAAGCCAGACATCAAGGCTACGGACAAGGGAGTAAAGAGATCACTTCCTGACAAGGCTAAAGGTACCAGGCCAATAACAGTCGTTATGGCTGTTAAAAGAATTGGCCGATACCGGCGCTCGACCGCATGATGGCAAGCCTCTTCAATGGACATGCCCTCTTTCCGAGCCAGATTGATAAACTCAATGAGCAAAATAGCATTGCGGATAACCAGCCCCATTAAGCTTACTACCCCCACCAAAGCCGTAAAGGATAAGGGCTGGGAAAATAGAGTCAAACCTGCAACCACACCGATGATGGACAGGGGAATGGTTATAAAGATAATAGCCGGCTGCAAGAAGGAGCGGAACTGAATCATCAAAATAATATAGATCAAAAATAGGGCGAAAATGGCCGTGGTTCCCAGGTTGCCAAAATTATCTTTAATATCCTTAGCTTCTCCGTCATAGTGAAGGGTCAGTCCCGAAAAGTCAAAATCTGCTTGCACTAAACGCTGCTTCAAAGTCTTCTCAATGGTAACTGCACTATAGCCCGGTAGAACTTCACCGGAAATAGTAACTGCCTGAATTCCATCATATTTATTGATAGTCGGAATGGTAGAATGGAGACGAATTTGCCCCAGCTGCTTAAGCAGTACTTTATTACCGGCTATTGAGGATTTGATAGCTAAGTTCTCTAAGTCTTCTTTGGTCTCTATATCCCCTTGGACTATAATAGAGTACTCATTACCGGCAAGGCGAAAGACCGTAGCTTCCGTACCACTTAAGGCAATATTGATTTGCCGCTGAATATCATAGTTGGTCATTCCCAGCAAAGTAGCCTGTTCCCTATCTATATCCAGCACAAATTCATACTCATTGGCGGCATAATCGTCTTCCACTTGAATGGTACCCGGAATACTCTCTAATTCTTGGCGAATAAGGGCTACCGCAGCTTTAACTTGTTCGTTATCATCCCCACTGACTCTTATCTCCAACGGATCTCCAGGCATGGCTTTCTCCAAAAGCAGCACATCTGCTTTTCCACCCACTAATTCCTGATCTAACTGCTGCTGCAGATGTAGAGCCAGCTCAGCATTATTGGTAAGCTCACTATTGCTTAGATCCACTTTAACTAAAATCTGGCCAAAGTCCTTGGAGGGAGTGGCTTTAGGTAGAGTAATATAGAATTTGGGCAAACCATTACCTATGGCCGTAGAATAGCTAATGATCTCCTTATTCTTTTGCAATATCTCTTCCACCCGGTTAGCTAGCTCTGCGGTTGCTTCCATATTGGAGCTGCTTTCCGACCTGAGATTGATATAGAAGATATCCTTGTCTGCCTTGGGGAAAAACTGAATATGAAGTTGCAAGGCCCCATAAACCGCTAAAACAACCAACAGAAGACAAGTTATCAGGGTGGATTTTTTGTAGTTCATCCCAAGCTTCATGACCTTTACATAGCTTTTGCGGAGAAGGGATTTTGCTTTTCTCTTTTCTTTTAATCTGTCAAAGAATAAATAAGCAAGAACTGGAGTAACTGTAACGGCCACAAGAAAAGAAGCGGCCACAGTTATGATGACAGTTTGGGGTAAAGATCTTAAGAATTCCCCTGCCGGCCCAGGGACAAAGAGCATGGGTGAAAAAGCAGCTATAATGGTTAGGGTAGCTGAAAGAACCGGAATCATGGCCTGCTTCAGCCCTTTGATACAGGCCTGCATTTTTTCTAATCCTTGGTCAATCTGAACCTGAATGGCATCGATAACCACAATAGCATCGTCCACTAATATCCCTACGGTTAAAATTAAAGCCGCAATGGAGATTTCCTGCAACTCAATCCCAAGCGCATATATAGCAATAAAGGCCAAAATTATGGAGATAGGAATTGCTGTAGCCGCTACTAAAGCGTTCTTTAAGCCCATCCCTAACAGCACGACAATGAGTACTAAAGCCATCCCTTCCAAGAGGTTTCTGAAGAACTTGCCTACACTTTCTTGAACATCCGTAGGTTGGTAAACTACCTCATCGACGATTAAATTAGCTGGCAATTCCGCTTTCAGCTTGTCTAGCTCCGAGCGTACCTCTTTTCCGATCAGAAGGATATTGCGATTTTCTTTAAAGAAGCCGCATAACATAATGGCATTTTGGCCATTGTGTTTAAGCCGGTAATTGGAGTCCTCAATATCCCAATAAACATTGGCCACATCTTTTAAATAAACAGGGGCTCCCGTCTCGCGCGAAACATCTATAATTACGTTCTCAATATCCGTCAGGGAGGCAAAGAGACCGGGAGAGGAAACATTGATTTTTACCTGTTCATCCTTTAAAGAGCCGGAAGGAATCTGTAAATTTTGCGCTTGTAAGAGATCCACCAGTTCGCTAAGAGAGAGCTTGTATTTATTAAGCTCTGCAGTCTTAACTTCTACCTTAGCTACTTTATTCTGGACTCCCCACAAGGTAAAACGAGAAATGCCGTCAATTTTGGCCAGTCTAGTCTTAAACTGTTCCGCATAATCTGCTAATTGCTCATAGGAATAGCCATCCCCGGAAAGACTGATGATCATGCCCGGGGTCTCAGCCAGTTTCGTGTCCACCTCAATCTCTAAGCACTCTTCAGGAATTTCGTTTTGGGCTTGATCAAGGATTTGATTTAGTTCACTCCAAGCCTCTTTAACATCTGTATCCTTGTAAAGCTCTAATATCACCACAGATACACTGTTTTTGGTTATGGATTGAGAAGTCTTATAACCTGGAACCTCTCGAATTTTTTCTTCAATAACCCGGGTAACCAGTTTTTCTGCCTCCTCAGGGGAAGCCCCCGGATAGATGGTAGTAATAAGGGCATAGGGAGCGGAAACATCAGGACTTTCTTGCTTCGGAATCAGATAATAGCTATATAGTCCTAACACGATGGCTATTAGGGTAAAGAAAAGGGTAAACCGCCAATTACTTATGATCTGATAGATGATTCCTCTTTTATTGCCCATCGGGATTAACCTCGCTTTGAATCCTTACCCTATTGCCTTCCTTAAGAGTTTTCATCCCACTTGTTACATACTGCTCCCCAGCCTCTATACCCTCAATGCGAACCTTGAAACCCTGGACATCCAGAATATTAATATTCCTTCGGACTGCCCGACCGTCTTGAACAACAAAGAGATAATCCTCTCCATCATTAAGAATACAGGCTAAAGGAACCCAAATACCCGCAGCCTCTCCTTGAGCAAACTTCACCTCAGCTGTGGCCCCTAGGAAATAGGAATCAGCAGGATAGGGTTCAGTAATAAGGATTTCCGCATCATAAGTACGTGTCTGCTCATCCGGAACAGTATCCAGGCGTTCAACTTTTCCGGGCGCTGTTTTTCCATTCACAATTACCTGAACTGCATCTCCTACTTTAACCTTGTACACATCACTCTGGGAAAGCCCTACCCTAACCTTCTGCTCAGGTGAGCGAACTACTACTACGGGATAGCCTGCGGCCACAATCTCACTTTCCTGAAAAAGAATATCTACCACATAGCCCTCCATATCCGCATAAAGTTGGGCATCGTTGAATTGGATTTGCTTAGCTTCTAGCTCCAGCTTAGCCTGCTCGAAAGTAGCTTCCTGCACCTCTAAATTTAGTTTGGCTTTAATTAGGTCATCCTCCGGTATAGCCCCGGCTGCATAAAGTTGTTCACACTTCTGATAAGTATCCAGCGCATCCTTATAAGCTTTCTCCGCCTTTGTGACATTAAGCTGAGAGGCCTCTACTGCTAAGCCATATTCAGTAGTATCCAGTGAAGCCAGCCTTTGGCCCGCTTTAACATAAGTACCCTTTTTTATTGCTAGATCCTGGAGTTTGCCGGATATTTTGAAGCTATACTTACGTAGCTCCCCCGAAGAGGTTAGCCCTGTATAACTAAGATGGACAGAATGAGTTTCCTCGCTAGCTTCTTGAACTTGAACCAGTTTTTCTTTCTCCGTAGTAGTTACACTGGCCTGTTCTGAACAGCCCGTCAGACCCATACTTAAGACCAAGATAGCTATTAACAAAGCTCCAGTCCAGTTGACCCCAACTTTCCTAGACATTATTCCTCGACCTCCCCCCGCTGAAGAATCCCGTAAAAGAATAGCTTTTTCATTTGTTCCAATAATTGCTTAATCGTAATGTCCTGCCCTTTAAGTTTCTTGGAATCTGCCGGTGTAAGAAATAAATCATGGATCAGCATAACAATGATAACTGGGTTAAGGTCTTGGCGAATTTTGCCTGATTGCTGTCCTTCCTCAATCAACGGATACAAAATCTCTTGGCGAAACTCAAATAATTTTTCAATTTTGTCTTTCTCTTCAGGATAATAGCGGTAGAGTTCTTCTACCAACCGCATAGGTACATCCTCCGGGGTATACATGGTGAGCATAGTTTCAAACTTATCGAACCAATCATCATGTTTACTAATCTCTTCACTAAAGGAGTTTTTCTCCAGCTCTACTATCCTGTCCACCAGCTCGCTTATTAACTGGTTTTTGGAGGCAAAATTTTTATAAATAGTCTTTTTACTTATCGCCAGTTCACTGGCTACATCATCCATAGTGAATCCTCTTAAACCATAGCGTTGGATTAATTCATAAGATTTATCTAAAATCCACTCCCGCAAATAAACCCCTCCCATAGGAAACTATATTAGTATCTTTAGTGTCCTATCTGACTTCCTCCCTGTCAAGAAGAAATAAACTCATAATATCAGCTATTCTGGTATTAGAATAAAGATTTGAGTCGAAGGTGTCTGGAGTAGCAAAAAAGACTTCTACCCGACAAACAGAATAGTAGGTCGGGTAAAAGCCTTTTATAGCTTAGGAATAGGGTTGAAGAATAGTGACTATTTATTTAACGCTGCTCTACCTCTGTAGATGGCCGTTGAACCCAATTCTTCTTCAACTCTAAGTAATTCATTGTATTTTGCTAATCTATCGGTTCTAGCCGGTGCCCCGGTTTTCAGTTGGCCGGAATTCACGGCAACTGCCACATGGGCAAGGGAAACGTCTTCAGTCTCGCCAGAACGGTGGGAAATTACAGTTGTGTAGCCGGCACGTTTAGCTATTTCGATCGTATCCAGGGTTTCGGTCAAGGTTCCGATTTGGTTCAGCTTGACAAGGATTGAGTTACCGCAGTTAGCTTTAATGCCTCTGGTTAATCTAACCGGATTGGTAACAAAAAGATCGTCGCCGACAAGCTGGATTTTAGCGCCCAGTCGCTGGGTCAATTTGGCCCAACCATCCCAATCTTCCTCAGCCAAACCATCCTCAATGGACAAAATTGGGAACCTGCGGCACAGATCTTCATAGTATTCAATCATTTCATCGGCTGTCTTAGTCAACCCTTCGCCTTCCATTACATAGACACCGTCTTTATACATTTCGGTAGCCGCCGCATCTATCGCTAAGACTACCTGTTCTCCCGGCTTATAACCGGCTTGTTCAATAGCCTTAACTATCAGCTCAAAAGCTTCGGCATTCGAAGCGAGATTTGGTGCAAAGCCGCCTTCGTCCCCGATTGCTGTGACTAGACCTTTGTTCTTAAGCACAGATTTTAAAGTATGGTAAATCTCGGTTCCCATTCTCATTGCCTCGGAAAAAGTAGCAGCACCAACCGGCATAATCATAAATTCCTGAATGTCCACATTATTATCAGCATGTTTCCCGCCGTTTAGGATGTTCATCATCGGTACGGGCAATTCTTTGGCATTCACACCGCCAATATATTGATAAAAAGGCAAACCGAGATACTCGGAAGCAGCTCTGGCTGCTGCCAGCGATACTCCTAAAGTAGCATTAGCGCCAAGTTTGCTTTTACTATCCGTTCCGTCAATCTCACATAAAACTCGGTCTAAGCCAGGCTGGTCGAAAACATTAAGTCCTTCCACTTCTGGAGCAATAATATCGTTTACATTGGCAACCGCTTTTAAAACTCCTTTGCCAACGTACCGACTCTTATCATTGTCACGCAGTTCTAAAGCTTCAAAAGCACCGGTAGACGCTCCGGAGGGAACCGCTGCTCTACCGACTGTTCCGTCTTCAAGAACTACGTCAACTTCAACAGTCGGAAATCCTCTTGAATCCAGTATTTCTCTGGCAATAACTTGATCTATAAAGCTCATGGCTAACACTCCTTTAGTAGTTTTTTATCTTTAAAATTTTAATTTTTTATCTTTTAATTTTATATTTAATTTTTTATTACAAGTCTATTTTAGACTTAACGAAGCAAGGATTTACCGGTCATTTCCGGTGGTACCTCTAAATCCATAATTTCCAACATTGTCGGAGCAATATCACATAGGGCTCCACCTTCTCTAAGACTCTGACCTTTATGACTCTCACTGACCAAAATAAAGGGTACCATATTAGTAGTATGAGCGGTTAATGGCGAGTTGGTCTGGGAGTCAATCATACTCTCAGCATTGCCGTGGTCAGCGGTAATAATTGTCGTCCCGCCTTTTTGACGGACTTTCTCCACGATTTGCCCCAGACATTTATCCACAGTTTCCACCGCTTGGATTGCAGCATCAAAGAAACCTGTATGCCCTACCATATCCGGGTTGGCAAAGTTTAAGATTATTACGTCATATTTATCCTCGTCTAATTTTGCCAGTAAGGTCGAAGTAACCTCGTAGGCACTCATCTCCGGTTTGAGGTTATAGGTCGCTACCTCAGGTGAGGGGATAAGGATTCTATCTTCGCCTTCTTCCGGTTCTTCTATACCACCGTTAAAAAAGAAGGTGACATGAGCATATTTCTCCGTTTCAGCTATGCGCAATTGTTTAAGGCCGGTTTGGGCCAAGACTTCGCCGAGAGTATTATCTAAATTCTGTGGCGGGAAAGCCACTGGGCAATCAATGGTGGCATCGTATTCGGTCATACAAACATAATGTACTTTCGGCCTTACCAATCTTTCAAAGCCGGAAAATTCCAGATCGACAAAAGCCCTGGTAATCTCTCTGGCTCTGTCTGCACGGAAATTAAAGAAGATTACGCTGTCGTCGTCTTGGATTGGGCCGATTGGTTGCCCCTTATCATCGACAATTACAGTAGGAACAACAAATTCATCGGTAATCTTATTTTCGTAAGAGTTTTCCACCGCGGAAAGAGCGTTAGCATCCATATAACCCTCGCCGGATGTTAAAGCAAGGTAGGCTTTTTCCACTCTGTCCCAGCGTTTATCCCTATCCATCGCATAATAACGCCCGCTGACAGTAGCAATTTTACCTTTGCCAAGCTGCTCAAGCTTCTGCTCCAAAGCAGATACAAATCCTTTGGCACTTTGCGGCAGTACGTCTCGCCCATCAAGGATAGGATGGACAAATATCTTCTCCACGCCCACTTGAACAGCCATATCCAGCAAAGCAAAAAGATGATCGATATGAGAATGCACTCCCCCGTCAGACAACAAACCCAAAAAGTGAAGCGCTTTGCCGTTTTCTTGAGCCCTCTTCATCGCCGTGAGCAAAACTTCGTTCTGCTGAAGGCTGTTATCTTCAATAGCCTTAAAAATCCGGGTAAGTTCCTGGTAGACAATTCTACCGGCCCCAATATTTAAATGCCCCACTTCGGAGTTCCCCATCTGTCCTTTAGGCAGGCCAACTGCGTCGCCTGAAGCCATAAGCCTGGTCGTAGGGTATGTTTCCTTATACTTCCGAAAATTTGCAATGTTTGCTTGATGTATAGCGTTGCCGAACTCATCTTGATTACAGCCCCAGCCATCTAAAATCATTAACAAGACCGGCTTGCTCCGCGTTGCAGTCAAATATCTCACCTCGCATTTTGAACAAGTTTTACAAATTCTTCAACATCCAGACTGGCACCGCCAACCAATGCTCCGTCTATATCCGGCTGAGCCATCATACTAGCGATATTGCCGGACTTCACACTTCCGCCGTACAAAATGCGAATTTCATCAGCCACTGAGCCGGCAATCCCCGCCAAAGTGGACCTTATGCCCGAACACATTTCTTGAGCGTCTTCCGCAGAGGCGGTCTTACCTGTGCCGATTGCCCAGATTGGTTCATAGGCTATAACGACTTTCGCCAACTCGGCAGGCGTCAACTCCATAAGATTTTTCTCCACCTGGCCGCGGACAAAGGCTAAAGCCCTGCCACTTTCTCTTAAAGCCAGATTCTCCCCTACACAGAGAATCGGAGTCAGACCATTATCTAAAGCTGCTTTTACCTTTTTAGCAATTAGTTCATCATCTTCTTTAAAATAGTCTCTTCTTTCCGAGTGGCCGATAATAACATAAGTACAGGCCAAATCCAACAGCATTTCTGCAGAGATTTCGCCGGTAAAGGCCCCTTTCGTTTCATAGTGCATATTCTGAGCACCGATGTGGATGATGCTTTCCTCCAGTTCTTCTTTCAAAGCGCTTAGAGCTGTAAACGGAGCACATATCAGCATATCAACATCAGTGATATCGGCTACTTGTTCCTGAAAACGGATAGCAAAATCTCTAGCCTCTGCTGTGGTCTTATTCATTTTCCAGTTACCTGCGATCAACGGTCTTCTCTTGTTCACTTAATAGCCTCCTTCACAAATTGGCAATTCCCAAACTTAAAAAATTTTATTGAACATCCCTAAGAGCTGCTACTCCGGGTAAAACTTTCCCTTCCAAAAATTCTAAGGAAGCGCCGCCTCCAGTGGAAATATGCGTCAGTTTTTGCGCTACGCCCATTTTTTCCACGGCTGCAACTGAATCTCCTCCGCCGACAATTGTAACCCCGTTACAAGCGGCCATAGCCTGGGCAATTCTCTCTGTACCTTTAGCAAAAGGCTCCATTTCAAATACGCCCATAGGCCCATTCCAAATAACCGTTTGAGCCGAAGCTATTTCTTGAGCAAAGGCTTCCGCACTCTGCGGACCGATGTCCAAGGCCAGATCATCGCTCTGAATTGCTGAGGCCTCCACTACCTGCGAAGGTGCTGTAGCCGCAAACTCCTTAGCCACTACCACATCAGTCGGCAATAAGAAGTTAACACCTTTATTCTTGGCTAATTCCAGCATTTCCTTAGCTAATTCCAGCTTATCTTCTTCGACCAAAGACTTTCCGGTTTCGTAGCCTTTGGCCTTGAGGAAGGTATTGGCCATCCCTCCGCCGATAATCAGAGTATCTACTTTATTAATTAAATTTTCTATTACGCCTATTTTATCGCTAACCTTGGCCCCGCCAATAATCGCAATAAACGGGCGAACCGGATTTTCAAGGGCTTTACCCATAACATCTATTTCTTTTTTCATCAGAAAACCCGCATAGGCAGGTATGTATTTGGCGATTCCTTCAGTCGAAGCATGGGCACGGTGTGCGGTACCAAAGGCATCATTTACATAAATCTCGGCTAAAGCAGCCAGTTTTCCGGCAAATTCCGGATCGTTCTTTTCCTCTTCCGCATGGAAACGTACATTTTCCAAAAGCAGTACTTCCCCGTCTTGAAGCTGTTTTACTAGGTTTTCTACTTCCGGTCCTATGCAATCCGGCGCCATTTGCACGTCTTTTTGCAGCAGTTCGCTAAGTCTCTGCGCAACCGGTTTGAGGGAATACTTTGGATTCACTTTTCCTTTTGGTCTACCCAGATGGGAAGCTAGGATTACTTTGGCACCGTTATTTATTAAATGTTCAATGGTCGGTAGCGCCGCTCTAATTCTGGTATCATCAGTAATATTCTGATTATCGTCCATCGGCACATTAAAATCGACTCTGGCAAAAACACGTTTTCCCTGGACTTGAACTTGTTCAATCCCTGCTTTATTCATAATCTTCCCCCTTCGCTTGTAATAAATATTTAATATAATATATTTTTCATTTTTTATTAAATTTGGGTAATCTTAGTTTTCCTGCTCTACCAAATCTTATTCTATCCCAGTTTTTAGGTTTTTGTTCGTTTGAACACAAAACCTTCATTATGTCCTTAATAATAGCATAATAATGTTCATTTGAACATGGGCTTTTGTTAATAATAAAAATTCTGCTCAAGGTTGGCTAAGCAATGCAGATTATTAAAAAAACTTGCCCAAATACGGAAGTGAGCGCCAAAACCATGCCAACGGTTCACATGCAGAAAAACCTGGAGGTTTTGGCCTGTTAGCGAGCCGATTACAGTAAAAACAGTCCACTGGACTATTTTTACTGTAATCGTGTTCTTAGCTACGTGACCGGGCGAATGGAGTATTTGGGTAAGTTGAATGAATATAGAAGATGCCCTCATATGTACTGCCCACCAAAAGTTAGATCTAAAAATCTAATGATTGGGGGCACATCAAATGAAGACATCTTCAAGTGCTTGGTTTATTTACTCTCTGTTTTCGGGCTTAACCCCGCATTTAACTAAGAGCCGTAAATCATTACACTCGATAAGTTTAATATAGGATTCTTTACTTATAGCTTTCAGCAAGCAGTTGAACCGGGTGAACCACTTTTGCCCGGATACCGGCTTTTTTAAGGCCGTAGCTCAGTTGCATGGTACAGGTTGGGCAGCAGGTTGCTACATAATCGGGTTCAACTTTTTGCACATTGGCTATCTTTTTATCTAAAACTTTCATTGAGAGTTCATGGTGCATAACAGTGAAACTGCCGGCCGAGCCGCAGCAACGGTCGGCTTCTTTCATCTCAGCAAACTCAATACCCGGAATGCTTTTTAAAATTTCTCTGGGTTCTTTAAAAACATTCTGTCCGCGCTTTAAATGACAAGGATCATGGTAAGTTACTATGAATTGTTGGGCTTTGCCGCCCGGTCTAACTCCCGACTTGGTAACTAGAAACTTGGTCAAATCCATAGCTTTAGTTTGGAGTTTCTTGGTCATTTCATACTCTTTGCTGCCCGGTTCGAAAAGGTGAATGTAAGATTCCTGGAAAGTAGAGGTGCAGGAAGCGCAATCGCATACTATGGCGTCGTACTCCTCGGCAAAGAAGATTTCCATATTGTGTTTGGCCAGTTTGGCTGCCGTTTCAGTATCTCCGTAAGCTAAATGAGGCATTCCGCAACATTTGACCCCTTCGACCGTTATTACCTCACAACCGTTTTGGCTTAAAACCTCTACTCCGGCAACCGGCACGTCAGGATAGGCTAGATTGGTGGCGCAGCCTAAAAAATAGGCGACTCTGAATCTTCTTGGTCCTTTGGCCGGAGTTAGCGTCGGAACCCTCTTGCGCGCCGGTTTTTTAGTGATATCCGGTAATATTTTGCCAGCCGCGCCTATTTTCTCCGGCAAATGATCAAATAAATTAGCTTTGGTTAGCAGGCTATGCAGCCCTATTTTCTGGTAAAGGGCTCCTAAGGAAGCGCAGGCTGCCAAAAAACCGGGCCGAGTCAAAAATCCCCGCAGAAGAGCTTTTTTCATTACCCCTTCGCCTAAAGCCCGGTTCAGGAAATCCCTGGCGGCAAAAACAATCTCATCGACCTTAACTCCTGACGGGCAGTTGACTGCACAGGTTTTGCACAGCAGACAAGTGTAGACAATATCCGCTATTTCCTGGCTTGGTTTTATCCTCTGCTCCTGCAATAGCTTAATCAATGACAGTCTGCCCCGCGGTGATCCTACTTCGCCTATCAGTTCAACAAAAAGCGGACAATGGGCTCGGCAGGTTCCGCATTTGACGCATTTCTTAAGTTCTTCGTTAAAGTCTAAGCGGTAAGTAGCTTCCATTGTTATTCCCTCCCGAGCTGCCAAATCTTGCCCGGATTCATAATACCTTTCGAGTCAATGGCTTTCTTAATCGCCCACATTACGTCCAGAGCTTTACCGTGTTCTTCCTCCATGTATTCGGCCCGGGAA
>JAAYSI010000245.1 GCA_012524045.1 Peptococcaceae bacterium
ATAAATTAACTCTACATATTTTTAAAGCCAGCTCATCTATATCCCACGCATATATTTGAGCCGGATTATGTTTTTCATTAAGTACTTTTAATAAGATCCCACCGCTGCCACAGCAAGGATCTAATACCGTACTGCCAAGCGGGATCTCTATATCTTGAAGAAGTCCGGGAGGAGTATAGTACGAACCCGTTTTTGATTTTGTAGACACAGTCTGAATGGACTGATAAAAAGCCCCAATAAAGTCAGTATTGTTTAGCGGTAGCTGTAAATCTCTAAAAAGTTGGATAGTCTCCTTCATTTGCTCGTTTAGATTCAGTTTATTTTCTCTCATCCAAGAAACCAAAAAAAATTCAATCTCGGTTTGCGGCGATAAGAACCAGTCTTTATTCAGAAGTTGGGAAGAGTTTAGAAAGGAAAGGCAGAGCATAAAAACGCCCTCTTCAATACCAAAACCCGATTTTTCATAAATCGCAATAGCCTCTTTAAGTTGGTTTTGGAGATGAGGATCTTTAATGCCTAGAAAACAGATGTGTTTATCCTCGATCCTGGAACGATTGGCCCGTGCTTTTAATTTGGGAGAATTGCTCGAGGTTAAGCTGCGGATTATTTGCCTATATTCGGCTTCGGTAAACCTATTGAATTTCTGGGGCTGAGGAATCACACCTGTCCTTAACCAATTATTTACCGTGGCCAGGGACACATTCAATTCATTTTGAATATCCTTTACGGTCTTATAGCGAATCTCACTCATTTCAAATAGTCCTTAATTAGTCCTTAATATTTTAAAATTTTAAAATATTATTCAACAAAAGCCTTTTTAAATCCTTGTAAAAAAATCTTAGTAAAGAAGATACTATAAAGCATAGCTACGAAAAAGCACCATTACCAAACAAAAAGAATAAGATATTAGCAAGCCTAGGAAGGGAATGAACAATATGTACAATAATTTTAATCCCAATCAGTACCCTCTTAACGCTAACATACCTATGGGTTATCAGAACTATCCAAGCCAACTTATTAATTTAAAGGATTATGGGCCTAAACCCATTGTCTTTAATATGGAGGAGGCTAGCAGACAGAATAAGAATTTTCGGATAGCTTTCTGGACAGGACGCCATTTTCAAATCACTTTGATGTGCATCCCGGTAGGCCAGGACATAGGATTAGAATTGCACCCACATGTTGACCAGTTTTTACGGATTGAAGAGGGGCAAGGCCTTGTTCAAATCGGGAACAGAAAAGACAGGTTAGACTTTCAAAGAAGAGTCCATGACGGCTATGCCATAGTTATTCCGGCAGGAAAATGGCACAATCTAATCAATACGGGTTGCACCCCGCTGAGATTGTACTCTATTTATGCCCCACCCGAGCATCCTCATAGCACAGTGCATGCCACCAAATACGAGGCAGAAGAACATCACGGCTATTAAACGCCGGACTCAAAATAAATATTCTTTTGAGTCTGTTGGTAAACTACCCCGACCAGAGCCAAAAATACACCGGAAACTATTAAAATCGCCTCGACCGATATAACATCGGCCAAAGGCCCAAAAAATAAAATGGCTATTGGCATAGAACTCGCAGCTATAATCTGCACAATAGAAAAGACGCGTCCCAACATGCCAGGCTCAGCTGTTTCCTGTATAAGGACAGTCTGAGCCGTGGCAATCATCGGCATAAAGAAGCCGGCAATTCCCATAATAATTAAATATATTACGAAATTCCCTGCTAGGCCCAACAAGCCAAAAGTTACGCCGAACGCTACCAGACAAAGGGCAATCGTTCGGATTTTATTTTTAAAGTTGCCATGCAGCGAAACAAATATCCCTCCAATTAGTGAACCAAAAGTCCAGACTACTTCATTGGCAGTTAATCTCCAGACATCACTGCCAAAGCTCCTTTCAACCAGAAGCGGTGTTAAGATAGCCGCAGGAGTAATTAAAAAGAATGAGCAAGCACAACAAATAATAATCCCACGCAAGATAGGATGACCGAAAGTATAAGCAATGCCCTGACGGAGTTCAGTGAATAAGGACGTGGCTGTAGCTGTTCTTTGGATTTTTTCCACTTTAATAAAGCTAAAAATTATAATGGCAAGTGCCGCTGTAACCACATCCAAAAGAAAAGCCCAGACAATACTTAGCGAGCCCAGGATTATTCCCCCTACAGCAGGGGATAACAATAGTAACACAGAGTTTAAGGTTTGGTTAATTCCCTGAACTCTCGTCAGCTTTTCCCGGGGGACAAGCTGAGGAAAAATGGCATTCACAGCCGGTGCTTGGATACCACCACCTATTGAGCGCACCGCTGCAACCGCCAGCAACAGCTCGAGATGTTGAAAGCCAGCCCAAAAGGCAATGGCCAGGCCAAGCGTAGCCAACGCAATAAAAGCATCCGCTAACATAATTAAGTATTTGCGATTATGTCTATCGGCCCAAACACCGCCCCATAGAGATACCACCACTTGGGGAAGCATAGCACAGATAGTGGACATCATTAGCCAGAAACCTGAAGAGGTTTCCAAGGTTATATACCAGATAATGGCAAATCCTACAACGGAAGAACCAAACAAGGACACATTTTGGCTTATCAGAAACAGAGCTATTTTTTTATATATCTGGGAATTTTCCTTAGGAGTAGAATCTGCATGCATATGTAGATAAGTCCTTTCTACTATGTCTGCCGGTTTTTTTCTTTATAATTACCCGTATATTATGGTTGATTTCCTTCTACTTTAGTTGTTATTATTTAATAAATTTTAACAAAAAAAGCACCTGAAGCTACAGACTTCAAGTGTACGAAAACTCTTTTATGATTTTAACACAAATAAAAGGCAATTGTCACCTTATGCAAACATTACTTAAACATCTATTCTCTTGGACAAGACAACCATATAGCAAGGAGAGGGTTTAATGAATAACAAAACGGATATAAGATATCTAGGATGGTCAAATATCATAGTTTCTTCTTCTCAGGGAAGTCTTGCTTTCGATCCATTCTATCGGCCTATGTATGGTGCCAAATGGGCAAGTTTGGAAGATTATAAGGATGTAAAAGTAATTTGTATCTCTCATGGTCATCATGAGCATTACTTGGATACGCCTAATGTTGTCAAATATACAAATGCCAAGGTCGTATCTTCAAAGGAAGTTTGTGAACATTTAAATAAAAAGTATAAAGTTCCAAAAGAAAACTTAATTCCAGTCAGCCCTTTTGAAGAAGTTACTGTTGAAGGTTTTAAGATTACCCCTTTTCCATGGTATCATCGCAAAATTAGTTATCTCAAGTTTTTCCAAGGGAATCTTATAACCGGAATGACTTTTGGCTTATTAAATTTATTTAAATCTCCTTATAATGCTCCATATTATGGTTTCTATATAGAGTCCCCTGACGGTTTAAAACTTCTCAATTTTACTGAAGGACTCAATAACCTCTTCCCTACCGAGGAGATGGAAGAATTAGGAGCAAAATTTAAGCCCAGTGTGTTAGTGGGAGGAATGCAGCTACATTATGAGAATGACGTTGCCAGAGCAGTTCGGGCTATTGCTCCGCAAACCTTTATCATGTACCATCCGCATGAAAAGTTGTTTGGCAGTATGAAAATCAAGTCTTCGTCGCCGGAAATCTTTGTGGCGCGTGTTAAGGAAGCCGCTCCTCAAGTAGAAGTTGTTTTACCTGAACCCATGTCTTCCGTTCAGGTTGACAATGATTAAATAAGATTTATCAAGGCTATAGGCAAATATGCCTATAGCCTCTTCTTGTATTCGCCTTCATTCACGCTTAAACAACTACTAAATTACCGAAAGTCCTGTTCTCTGTTGACGGCAATTTTATACAACCTTAAGCAGAATCCCTTGAAGAGTTGCTAAACAGAGATGTCAAAAACCTTCTGGTTGTCGCGTAAGCTGTTTTAGTAATTTTTTAGCTCGAGCCACCACCGCAGGGCTCCCGCCGGCCATAGCTTCTTCCAGCGTTTTTAGCGCCAATGCTTTGCATCTTGAATCTTGCCGGCCGATGTCCGCCAAAGCCTGTAAAGAATTAACAATAACAATCTTACTCTTACTGTTTTTAACCCAAGCCACCAGCTTCTCAACTACCACAGATTTTTCCGTATCCGTCAAATCCAAGTAGGAAAACAGCAAAGCGACATGCCATCTTACTTCCTGTTGGTCAATTTCAGAAATTTCGTTAATAAGTTCTTCTTTACAAGGCCTAAGATACTCTGGGTGCTCTCGTGCTATTTTTTCGATTACATCGGCAGCTCTCATTCTAATCAACGGGTTTTCATTCTTCATTCCTTTGAATACTTCATAAAAAAGAGAAGGTTCTTTAAGGATTTCTGCTATAACCTCATCGGCCCTGCCAATTGAACGGAGATCTCCCCCAAGAAGCTTCTCCATAATATTACTCATAATTCTTACCCCATCGCCATTTCAAAGGCATCATTATTCAAATACTATGCAGTTATCTTTACTCTTGCTAGCTTTCGCCTTTAGAGTTTCCAGCCTTAACGCTGACTTACTAAACCGGCGAATATTTGCCTGTTAGCCGCCATCGGGTCTTCCCTTCTGTATTGTTTCAAATTTCCTTGATAAATGATCTTAGCCTTAATATCCAGAAAATTTTGAGGTCTGACAAGACTTCTGGAGATCTTTAAGTCTATAATACCACTGTCTTGAAGGATATAATAGACAAATTCTGAACATAAAAAACGGCTGTAGCAGCATGCTTCTTTTTGGAATAAGCTAAATAATAGTCCTTTGTAATTATATTTATAAGAATTCTGCTTAAGAATAAAGTGGCTTAGCAGATATTTTACCCTAGCATATTGGTCCTTTGATACTTCTATCTTCATTACCACGCCGGGTAATGTTTTATGAAGTTTATAAAGGCCTTGATCCAATCTCTCTTGCACAAAGCCGCCAATAAAAGGATTAAAGTAAACTTTGCGGCCAAAACTGTACATCTGCTTGAGCCCTCTATCCAAAGAAATAGCAGCATGGGTATAGTCGTCTTTTTTAATTAAGCGGATTAACCTGGATAAAACTGTCTGCGGCCTGATAAAACTGTCTGCGGCATGGTAAGAACTATGTATAGTTTATACTCTTGCCTACTCTTAAATTCCTGCATTTCATATCACCGTTAGTCGCTAAAGTTTTTGATACTTTTATTGTGCGGGACAAGAATTAAAAAGAGGAAAACATTAGATTAATAGATGATTAATAAAAGATTAATTTTTAATAACAAAGCTGGACTCCGAACATTGATGAAGTCCAGCAAATGATTTTCTTATTTCTTAATAATAATCCTCTGACTTTATAATTTTAAGGAAGAGTCGGGACAATACCCGGGAAGACATAGGCCTGAACCAAGACAATTATAATAATAGCCACTAAAAATATGATTGTATGTTTTACCGTAAAGCGTAAGAGATCCGACTCTCTACCCACGAGGCCGGTTGCCGCAGCTGCCACCGCAATTGATTGTGGTGATATCATTTTGCCGACAACTCCACCGGAACTGTTGGCAGCCACAGTTAGAACTGGATTGACCCCAATCTGTTCCGCGGTAACTTGTTGCAGTTTCCCAAATAAAGCGTTAGAAGAAGTGTCGGAGCCTGTCAGGAAAACCCCAAGCCAGCCGAGCACTGGTGACAGAACCGTGAAAAACGAACCGGTTGACGCGAGTAAGAGTCCTAAGGTATAGGAAAGTCCTGAATAATTGGCCAGGTAAGCAAAGCCGATAACGATGGCAATAGTTAACAGCGAGTATTTGAGCTGATTTAGAGTATCGATGAACACTTTTACAGCCCTGCCGGGAGAGACTTCAAGAATGAAACTGCTAATGATCGCTGTTATCAGGATTGCTGTGCCACCAGAACCAAAGAAATCCCAC
>JAAYSI010000246.1 GCA_012524045.1 Peptococcaceae bacterium
AAAACTATGGCTTAAGAATTGCCTGCCGAAAAAGATGGAAGCTATCCCTGTCCCCAAAGCAAGCAAAACTCCGCCAGCTGCTAAAAACTTAAAATCTAACGGAAAACCCGCCCGAACAGTTTTAAGATCAAAAGCTAAAAGCAAAAGAACAATACCGGCAGCAAATACCATACCCCCGATAAAACCGCCGCCGGGATTATGATGGCCGGCCATAAACAGATAAACTGCAAAACTTAGTATTATAAAAGTCATAAGTCTAGTTACAGTTTGCAATATAACATCATTGCTTTTCACTTTGACTTCCTCCCCTCCAAATAGAGTTTTATCAGGGTATGAACGCCCAGTCCACCGATACAAAGGACCAGGATCTCAAACATAGTATCAAAACCACGAAAATCGACCAGGATCGCATTTACAATATTTTTAGCTCCAGCCAACTCATAGGCCTGTTCATAAAACCAAGAAATCGAGTCAAAGAGATTGTTGCCAGAGGCAGCTAAAGCAAGAGACGTAACCGTTAAGCCTACTCCCAGAGCTATAACAAAATCAAACCGGCGAAAGCCTTCTGGCTTTTCTTCGTTCCAACGAGGCAAGAAATACAAACATAGTAAAAACAAAACCGTAGTCACTGTTTCTACCACTATCTGGGTGAGCGCCAAATCGGGAGCTCTTAATATTACATAGAAGCCGGCTATCAAATAGCCCACAACTCCTAAAGCAACAACAGATGCCAATCTGGTGCGACCCCGAAGAACAAGTACGGCCGCTCCAATTACGACAAAGAACAGAACAAACTCATAAAATAGCACAGGGCTATTAGTTGTAAGATCAAAAGCAAAGCTGCCGTTTATAACCATAGTCCCGGCGGTTAAAATTATAAAACCGACAAAAATATATATTAGATAATCCCGAAGCCTTCCGGTCATATATGAGCCGGTAACCCTCCCGGATAGTTCTTCCGTCTTTTCTAGGATACCATCGTAAAGAGCGTTCCAGGTAAAACGGGAAGGCAGACGGATGATTCTCGGCCATTTGCGAAAAGCAAAGTAGACGACTAGACCTGCTGTCACTACCCCTAGAGTCATAAATAATTCCGGAGTCCAGCCATGCCAAGCTCTAATAGGCCCTAGGCCTGAATCTATAGCTGTAAAGCCCGGTAAGATGGCAGCCATGGTCGGATAGAGGATATATTTGGCCAAGTCATTAGGAAAGAAAAAGAATAAGATAACCAGACTAGCCAAAAGTGCAGGCGATATCAGCATACCTAAGTGAGCTTCACGAGTTATTTTCTCTAGTTTCTGGGGATGGTGCTTGCCTAAGAAGGGCCGCGTAACAAAAATCAAACAATAAACAAAGGTGAAGATACTGGCAATCCAAGCCACAACCGGAATCAACTTACCCCAAGTCTCCAGATGAAAAATGCCAAACTGGGAAGCATTAAGAACTCCGGTAAAAAACATTTCTTTACTTAAAAAACCGTTAAAAGGGGGTAAACCTGCCATAGCGAAGCCACCGATGACTGCTAAAGTAAAAGTCACCGGCATGATATTAAGTAAACCACCCAGTCTGCGGATATCTCGGGTGCCGGCCTCATGGTCAATAATCCCCACTACCATAAATAAGCAGCCTTTAAATGTAGAATGATTAACTAAGTGAAATATGGCCGCCAAAATAGCGGTAGTATACAAAGGTTCCGTTACGCCTGTTCCATAATAAAAAGCAGCCGAACCAATCCCGAGCAAGCAGATAATAAGCCCTAATTGACCAACAGTCGAATAAGCCAACATAGCTTTTAGATCTACCTGTCTAATGGCTACCAAAGAAGCCCAGAATAAAGTTAACAAGCCTACTCCGGTCACCAACCAAAACCAGAGCATACTTCCCCCAAAAATTGGGGTAAAGCGAGCAATCAAATAGATACCGGCTTTTACCATTGTAGCAGAATGAAGATAGGCACTGATTGGCGTCGGTGCTTCCATCGCATCCGGCAACCAAATATGAAAGGGGAACTGAGCTGATTTGGTAAAAGCACCTAACAACAGCAAGAGCATAGCCGCTATAAAAGTAGGATTATTTCTAATCAAACTAAACTGGGAGATCATTTCCTGAATACTGAAAGTTCCGGTTATATTCGCTAGTAGAAGTACTCCTGCCAGCATAGCAAGTCCGCCTGCTACTGTAATCATAAAGGCCTTCTGAGCACCATAGCAGGAGCTCTTTCTCTGATACCAAAAGGCTATCAATAAGAAAGAGGAAATACTTGTCAATTCCCAAAATAAATACAATACCAGCACATTTTCCGCAAATACCAAACCTAGCATAGCGCCCATAAATAACAAAAGATATACATAAAAATTATGTAATGCTTCACGCTCTTTCGCTAAATAAAAAACCGAGTAGAGCACAACTAGGGCTCCTACGCCGGTGATAATCAGCCCAAACATTAATGATAAGCCATCTAAATAGACCACAAAATCTATGCCCAAAGACGGGATCCAACGCGCGACGTAACTAAGTACGCTACCTTTAGCCACAATCTTAACTTGTTTAATTAAACAAGCAAACAAAATCAAAGGTAGCGGTAAAACAAACCACCCAGTATGAATGCGCCGGAAGCTTTTATAGAGAAATGGAATGAGGATAGTGTAGATAAATGGAGAAAGAATAAGTAAATGTAACCAGGACACGAACTAGCCCCCTTGCATTTTAAGTATATCTATAATATAAATAAAATATTTATTGCTTTACTCTTGAAATCTTAAAATAATACTATATATTAAGATATTAAGTATATAATAATTTCTGTAAGAAAACGGATATTCCTAAGGAGGAAATTCAGAATGAAAACCGGAAAGACACGTATGGACGAAAAAATTCTTGTCTGCGTGTATTATGGTCCTAATGGGGAGCGTTTAATACGTCGGGGTTGTAAAATAGCCGATATGCTAGATTGTCCCCTTTACATCCTGACCGTGGACCCTTTACCCGTCGAAGAATTCGATGCGGAAAAGACGGATTATATCAATCGTTGGAAACAACTGGCTAAAAAGCACAATGCCGAGGAATATATCATTAGGGATAACGAAAAAAAACCAGTTTATAAAGTAATTGCTGAGGTAGCACGCGAAAAAAGTATAACCCAGATTATTCTAGGCCAGACTGCTCAGAGCCGCTGGCAGGAAATCACCAAAGGCTCCATCATAAACGTTCTGCTGCGGGAGATCCCTTTCATTGACATTCATATTGTCTCAGAAGCAAGAGCAATTGAAGATCAAGAAGGCTTTTTCCAAAAAGGCGTTAGAGCTTATTTGGTTCGAGAAGACGGAAAGTATCGCTTAAGCTTTGATTATTCTGAAGACTTCGCCTATGAAGGGATCTTTTTCAAAGAAGTAGGCACAGATTTCAATAATGGAATATTCCGTTTTATGAACGAGCAGGGCACAATGCAAGTCCATGTCACCGACGATTATGCGCAGGAACTAAAAAACGTTAATATAACCGGCCCGGGCTCCGAATCAGAGATCTGGAATCAAGAGTAACCAGGTAGATA
>JAAYSI010000297.1 GCA_012524045.1 Peptococcaceae bacterium
AGACGATGCTCCTCCTGCAATACCACCGCTAATCATGTAGCCCGCTGCACCGGTGTGAGGATCCATTACAATATAGCCTGCACCGTTCCAGTCTCCTAACTGAATTTCCTCTGATGCTGCAATTACAATTTTTCCGCTGTTTATTGCATTGCTTATTTCTTCCATTACACTGTCGCTTAAATTTAATTTATCCCTTTTCTCTGCAAAATCCACCTTGGACAAAGTATAAATAGGAATATCCTGTTCCTGCGCTATCTCCATTACCTTAATTGTGGATACTGCTTCAACTCCCGTTGCCTGTTCCCATATGCTGTGCTCCAGTGCAGAACCCATTATTCCGGAAAGGATCATGTAATTTCTGGAAGCATCCTTGTTTCCATTTCTACTTACCACCGAGTATACATTTCTGTCGACGTCTATATAAAGTCCGCCACCTGTCAGCTCAACAGGTGCCATAAATAGATAATTTACATTCGCCCTTACTCCTGTTATACACTGACTTAGCTGCCTTACCGAAGATACATTCATATTCTCTGCAAGCAATTCATCCATAAAACCAAGTTCTGCAAAATATGCCTTGGCTATAAAGTTAAGTATTTCTCCCAATTGCTCATCAGAATATATTTTATCTTCAGTATACTCTATGCCCCCAAGTTTACTTGATATACTGTCCAACTCATAAGCAGAAATCTTTTGATAGTTAAATCCTACATTATAGAAAGACCCTGCAATTACATCATTCTTTACTAATTCCTCAGACTGTCCCGCTGACTTCATACCTATCTCAAACTGTTGCCTGTAGCCTAAACCTATCGGCTTACCTTTTGCCACCGTTTCGCCGTCAATCTTCAATACCGGCACCATCTCCACAAGATATGGAGGTGCGCTGAATATATCGCCGTATTCCTTTATAATATTTGCATCTCCCTGTGTTGCAGGCTCGTAGGAAAGCGTCACCTTCTTGTTGAAAAGATCCACTGCCTTATACTTCACGTTAAAATCTCTAGGACCTGTAAAATTCAAACCAAAGGCGTCTTGTCCGTATACCCTGAAGCTAACCATATCCGAGTATTCCTCAGAAACTTTGCTAAACCTTTGTTTACCACCTCTGGTTTTATAAGGCAACGATAAGGGAAGTAACTCTATTTCTCGGGTTGCTATCCTGCTTCCTCCAAAAACCTCTAAATACGTCCTATCCTCTAAATTGTTATTTACAATGTATTCCTGAAGCCTTTCCACCGCATCATCTATTAAATCTTCATATAATTCTATATCAACGCTAGAAACTTTTTCGGTCTCTTCATCAACTATCTCCACTGCATCACTGATTGAATCCCTGTCAACTTCTATAACATCTTCTATAGTTGTAATTCCTTCAACTCTCTCATATTCCTTAAATGAAGGATCCAGAGGTACCCATATTTTTTCTCCTTCATTTTGCGTTCCCCTGTACCTTCCGTAAGGCACATATGCTTCAACCCATACATGTTCCATGCAAACAGCGATTATTTTACCACCTGACACTATGGTGGTAACGGGAATACCCGCAGCCGCAAGAATTTTAGCTGCCGCCTCAGGTGTCTCAGCCTGTGCCCATTCCATTGCTTTATCTATGTCAATTTCAGCAAGTCCTCTTACATATCTTGCCGGTATATTTTTATATCTTAACATTGCTATTAAAAGGGATGCCTGATCGTAATCATTACCTGATTTTTGTGCCAAAGCCCCAGAAGCACCTTTTCTTGAGCCATAATAAGGTTCAAAATCAATATTGTTCCTTACATATTCATACATATCAACAACGGAATCAAGGGATTCTGCCAACTCTTTTATTTCCAGGTTCAGTCTTGTTTCGTCAGTTTCCGCCAAATCTTCAGATTGAGGCTCTATGGGGAGTTCTTCATAGTCCCCTTCTTCAATCCCGCTTATATAAAAAGCTGCTGCTTCTCCTCCCGTTGACACAACTTTAGGCTCATTAGACACATTTCTGTGTGGCAACTCATTTCCAATGGGGTTTTCCGGCTGCTCACCAAAGAAAGAACTTTCCACCTCTTTTAGAATTGCCTCTATTCTTGCTGTCTCTGGTTCATCAAAATCATCAATACCCTCTGATATTTGTTTTAATTCTTCCAATGACTTTTTAAATTCTGAGATTTTTGATGTTACCTGAGCTCTAAACTCTTCATTCTTCTTTGTTGCTTTTTTGTTATTAAGTTTTTTTAATGTTTTTTCGTTTTCGTCTAATTCCTCCAAAATTAGTCTGTTGTAGTCTTCTATTAGTCTGATGGTATCATTTGTATTCTTTTTAAACTGAACGAAATCTTTATTTTCATATGATTGTTTCAGCAAATTATAATTCAAACTTAACTCCACTGCCAAACTTCCAATTGGCGTATTGGGTTTTAGCGGGGACTCAAAACCGGCATCACCCGAAAGGCTTCCGGATACCGTCAAATCCCCTTCAAAATCCAGCAAACTCTTTTCAAAAGTCATCAAATCAGTTTGCATTCCTGCATAATATGCTGCCCTGCCGGCACTCACACTGGCAGCCGCAACTTCCTTAGAAGAAAGCACATAAGTCAAAGTTAAAACTAAAACCAAAACTATAGAAACACTTCTTGTAAATCTATTATTCAACATTGTTTACCCCCCTCACATTTAACATATAAATTTCATTGCCGTCATCATCAAGATTTAGTATGTGGTCTCTTGACGCTTCTTCAATATGGCCGAAAGCCCAATGGTCGGTTTCCACATCAACAAAAGAACTCTTTTCAACCTTCAAAGGTCCTCTATAGAGCATTTTGTTAATTAATGTAACCGCCTCGGAACGTTTTATCTTTTCATCCGGCCTGAAGGTTCCGTCTTCATAACCTGCTATAATTTTGTACCTGTTCACTTCTTCAATCAGATTCAGTGCCCAGTGCCCTTCAATATCACTGTAATGTATTTCAAAAGGCGTAACTTCCTCAAGTTTTAAATACTTTGCAACAACCACCGTAAATTCCGCCCTTGTAATTTTTGCATCAGGATGGAAAGTATTGTCTTCATAACCCCTGAACAATCCTGCATCCGTTGCCGCCCTAATGGCTCCTGCAGCCCAATGACTTGGGCTCACGTCAGAATACGCGGTCTGTATGTCTTCTTTTATTTCCAGATTCATAATTTTTGAGAACATTGCTGCAACTTCCGCCCTGGTCACTTCTCTTTCAGGTCTGAAGGTTTTGTCTGGATAGCCGCAAATGTATGCTTTGTGCAGTATTTCACCATTTTCATCCCAACGCAGCATAACATTTATAGTGGAACTGTCATCCTTTGTATTTACCAACTGTTTTTCACTGACTATAATTGCCGTATTGGAAACTATAACCTCCGGTTCTTTGAAATCACCCACCAAAACGGTATATACTTTCTCACCTTCGCCCATTTCAGGCAAACCAGATATTTTCCACGTTATGGCTTCTCCTGTAACTTCTCCTCCTCCACTGTCCACAATGGAAGTATTAATTGGTATTTGTGCAACAATTTTAAACTCATCCACAGGTTTATTTCCCATATTCTTGTACTTAACTGTGTAGGTAATTATCTGTCCTTTTGTATACACCTGCTTGTCGGAGCTTATGGAAACCGCCAAATCCAAATTCAAGCTTTTGGGTATTTCATCATCGGGTTCTTCTATAATGTCATCAGCCCCTTTATCATTTGAACCTTTAGGCTTGCCGGAAC
Organism: Peptococcaceae bacterium; assembly: GCA_012524045.1. GTDB lineage: Bacteria > Bacillota > Desulfitobacteriia > Desulfitobacteriales > Syntrophobotulaceae > JAAYSI01. The sequence goes on from JAAYSI010000297.1 coordinate 3,727, forward strand.
CTGAACTGCTTCCGCCTTCTTTTACAACGGTAAAATATCCGCTTCCCAGATTAATTACCGTTTCGTTTGGCAATTCCACATTGTATACAACAAGGTATCTGCCTTTTTCCAATTTTCCATGCTTCCACGTTATGTCTTTAGTATCGTAATCATCTATTTTAAGATCCACATAATCGGTAATTGTGTCCATAACCTCACCGGTACGCGGGTTTATAATGCTTACGCTTCTCTTTGCTGCTACTATATCCATATTTCCTGAATTGGACAATTCAATTTTCATATTTACATTTTCTGTTGGATAAATTTCTTTTGTCAGCACATCCAAAGAACCAATGATACCATACCCCGTGGTGTGGGTTCCCAACAACTCAATTACAACCGAATCCTCACACAGTTTATCCTTTCCGTAAACCGCCGAGGTAACGGTATAAAGACCGGGCTCAATTTTTCCCGTATCCCACAGGCTCTTTCTTGTTTCCATATCATTAAAAAGAATTTCGTCAATTGTATTTTCATTGCCCCATACAACTTCATCCCTGGAATTGGTAATAACCGTCCTTATGGATAAATTCCTCGCTATTGCATTTGTGCTGGGATTATACACAGTATCAATAATGCTTACCTGTTCTCCCGGATAGTACTTTGCCTTATCAGTTGCCACTTTATTTGTAACATCTTTATCAGGCACAATTTCAAAACTTCCCGTTTGTGTAGATATTATTTTGTCTTCTTCACTCCAGGTTACCCTCACCATATATATACCTGCTATATAGTCAGCTGTATTCCAGCTGAAATCGTGGCTCAGCGTTTCCTCCGGCTTCCATCTGACACTTTTGCCTTCGGAAATCACCTCAATAACATTGTAATCATCATCCAGAATTTCAACCCTGCCCGTCAAATCACAGGTATAAGATGTTAAATTTTTTGAATTGACGGTTATTTTTACATCTTCACCAATAAGGTACTCACTTTTATCAGTTTCAATTTTAGTATCAACCTTATACTTGTTTACTTCTATGCTTTTATCAGGAAGCTCCAGTTCCATAAGCGTGCCGTTTGCATCATAATAGGTTATCTTTGTGTTTTGGGTAAGTTGAACAACTGTATCGGATATAAGGTTTTCTCCCTCAAAGGTAATATGTATATATTTTTCCTGTCCCATAATTAACCTGTCATAATTCCATGTAACAACCGTATTGCCGTCCGCATCGGCTGTTATGGAAGAAGGCGCAGGTTCAATTGTTTTTTCATTTATCTTTAACCTACTTTCAGGAATTGTAGCCTCAACTACAATATCCCTTCCTGATGTATCAAATATTTCCCCGGCTATCTCCGTCATCATGTCAACAAGCTCATCGGGTGTAGGACTGTATCTGTAATCTCCTCCTGTTATGTGTGCAATATTTTTAAGAAGTTCTTCCTTTACTCCTCCAAGTCCAAGGGTAAATATGGTTATGCCTTTTTCCGACGCCAGGTTTGCCTGTTCCAAAGCCAAGGATACATTGCTGGCCCCGTCTGAAAGAAGCATAAACACCTTTTTGCTGTCTGAATTCCCTGCTGCTTCAACAATCTCCATACCCTTGGCAATACCTTTATCTATGTTTGTACCTCCCCCACTGCCAAGGCGGCTTATTACTTCTTTTAAAAGTTCCTTGTCAGAGGTAAAATCCTGGCGCAAATATGCAGTACTGTTAAAGTCAATAACTG
>JAAYSI010000247.1 GCA_012524045.1 Peptococcaceae bacterium
CGTTTAACCCTTGAACTAAATTATCAAAGTCCTCAAGAGAAAATCTTATTTCTTTTAGTTTTTCCAAAGGGTCTCGTTGGCGGTCAAGCCAATTTTTAGCTGGACCTCCTAAAGATATTAGACTCTTTTCTACCTGTTCGTAATAAATTTCATTATCTATTCTTAATGGCCTTTTTTTAAAATAATGAGCGTAGGCTGGAATCGCTAAATATTTATCCACAAATGATTGTATAGTGCCAAAATAATTAGGATATTTGAATAATATTTTGGATTTATCACCCAAACGTTCAGTAATTTCATTTATAGCAACGTTAGTATGCGTTAGTACGCATACTCCTTTGTTGTTATCTAAAGGTAACTGTTTAGCAATAATTACGAGTTTAGCCAATATTGTTGTTGTTTTACCACTACCGGGGCATGCAATTATGTCTTTAGACTCCAGACATTGAATCACTCTACGTCTTTCCTCGTCAAATTTCTCCTCTACAGGTAATAGAATCTTTTCCGCATATTCAATTTCATCAACAGTAATATTAAACATCTTAATTACCTTCACTTCTAGTAACGTAATTAATTGCATCTACTATATACTGTATATTTGAATCACCTAAAATTCTGACTTTAAGAGCATCTCTGTCTTCTGTTTCAATTAAAATTTTTGCAAAACATTGCGCAGTAATAGCCTTAGATACCTTATCGTCCAACATAATATTGTGATATATCTCGAAAGCAATTCTTTCTGCATTCCATCCAGCTGCTTCCCAATTCTTCAAATCGCTATCTACCTTATTATTGATTTCTTGAATTTTATTCTCAGTAAGTCCAATTCTTTCACTATGTTGTATAGCCTTAGCATATAGGATTGCTTGATAAATTTCTTTTGTAAAACTACCTAAAGCTAAATCATATTCAAAAGTCCATAATGGGGAAATAAACGCTTTTACTTTTTGCCCATCATAATATTTAGCTTTATTTTCCCTATACTCATTCAAGTTAATATCACTTATAGTTCTTGCATCAGGTTTGACTTGTTTATAAGTATCAGGTTTTAAATCGTTATCGGTTATAATTGCCACAGGTATGTCAATCGTCCCACTGCTTGGATCCTTTCGTCTAAATATCTTTGCATATCTTAAGAAGGCTGTACTCCCAACATTTACTATTGATACTCCATACCTTACCAATGGTTTATCTATTATTTCAGCTATAGCAGGAATTACAAGGTTTTCCGCATCCCCTTCAACAAGAATTACACCTTGAGCGAAAAATAAGTTAGCTTTTGTTACGTCTAAAAAACGCTCAAGGAAAGAGTAATCTCCTTTCTCTAATTCTGTATATTCACTTCCAAGGGGAAAAGCATTATTACTATTACATACTATTAAATTGTCTAGCTTAATTTTAGAAGCGATATTAGGGCTATGGGAAGTCAAGATAAGCTGGATACCTAGGTTATTTGATTCTCTTTGTAAAAATTCAATAAGTCTTAATTGTGCTTGTGGATGTAAATGTGCTTCTATCTCCTCTATAAGTGCAAGCTTCAATCCGTTGTAGTTATCTCTGTTGAGAAGCAAAAGTTCAGTTGCAATAAATAAGAGATTATTAGAACCTAGTCCTGGCTTATTTATAGAAACATTAAGACTCAACTTTTCTAGTATATTTTTCAACTTAAGCTCAGAAATCGAAAAAGAAGCTCTTAAACTATTATTTATTGAGGAAAATTCTTTTAAGTATTGGTTAATTTCTTCTAGTAATTTCTTGCCATTGTCATCTTGTAAAATATTATCGTTTATATCAACCCCTTCAAAATATTTTTGTATAATCTTGTTGGCCTGTTCAATGGCAGTTATGAAAATATGTGCTTCTTTATCTTGGAAAGTTTTATGATTATCTAAAATCTGAGAAAGGCGTGAGTTTCGCCTTGAAGCTAGTTCATTCTCTGCGTCCCTAAGTGGTTTTAAATAGGTTACTCTAAGTAAATCACGCGCTTCTGCATTAATATATTTTCCTTCAGCATCAATACCAGCTCTAATGTCGTAATATACTCTCCTGTATTTCCGTTTCGCTTCAAGTCTAAGCTTAAGAATATATTTATATCCATCGCTAGGAACTTCCTCAAAACTAAGCCACTCAAGAAAACTTTGTGCTTCCTCATTAGTTAAATCCCTAAAAATACACTCAATAGTAAGTCTATCAGTTCGATCATTTTCGTTCGTACTAGATTCTGGGATATGAAAATCTTCATAATCAAGACGTATAAAATCATTGCTTTGAGTCATTAAAACGAACTTTATTGCATCTAAAATAGCTGTTTTTCCTGAGTCATTCTCTCCAAGTATCAAATTAAATCCCTTATTAAATCTTAGTGATAATCCAGGTTTAACTTCGTCACCTTCTTGACTACTACCAAACTTCCTAAAATTCCATATGTTTAACTCTGATAAAAACATTGCTAACCTCCTAGATTTGTTTCTTAAGAGATTTTATTTCGTCTCATGTTGATAAAGATGTAACTATCAGGGAGATACTAAGGCAAAATGCTCATTAGTAAGGATATATCTAAACTTTCATCAAACATTTTGAACTTAACGTTATAACTTGCTTACCTAATGAAAAAAGGTTAGGGAAAATGAAAATCTTAATTTTTAATATCTGATTCTATTAGATAATCATAATTATAGCATTCAACTAATTTCCTGAATATTCCTTCTATTTATAATATAAATATAGTTATTTTTCTGAAATCTAAGACTGAGTCTAAAATGCACAGTCCAAAGTTGTGATAAACCTCTGTAATATGTATACTTTAAAGAACACCTTCTCTCCTGACTCTCAAAGCTTGATTTCCGTATCACTCATCTTTTTTCATGGAACAAAGTCTTTCCTTTAATTAAGTTTGATGATTTCAAAGAAAATCGGCAAATAAAATTAACAAAGGGTAGAGTAAAGATTTTTTCGATAATTCTCCTCCACCCCTTTGTTTTCAAAATTTGTCCTATTTCAAACCTATTTTTTCCTCTCCAATACCATGAACATAATAGTTTTAACCCATACACTTTAACATTTCACTTGTTAAAAAATATCGCATATGTTTCTATAAATGCAGATTCAATATAAATAGTCTGACGCGGGTGATATCACCCGCGTCGTTGTTTTGTAAAATGTTATAAATCTTAAATCACATAGGCAAACCTGTAGTACTAACAAAATATTAAATTTTTCTTTAGATTATTAATAGAGTTATTTTTAGGAGGCATTAGCCTAAGTAAAAGAGTCTTTCCTTGAAATAAGTTTGAGCCATTCAAAGAAAATGGATAGATATAAATAACAAAAGGTAGAGTGAGGATTTTTCTTCCGCTAATCCTTCTCTACCCTTTTTCAAATCAACC
>JAAYSI010000333.1 GCA_012524045.1 Peptococcaceae bacterium
ATTGCGGAGGCGATAACGATAACCGAACCTCCGAATGCGCCGTTGGCAGTTAATGAATAAAGCTGATTACCTGTAATTTTTGTTCTTTTCATATCCCAAACCTCATTTTGTTATATTCTTCATAGTTTCCGCAAGCGGCGAATAAACCCAGGCAATAAAGTCTGATGGGTTGGGTATCTCCGCATCAAGACTTTTGAGTACCGCCAATATCGTGCCCGCCGCAAGCAGTATCGAGAACGTCCATAGTTCTCTATAAAGCCTTTCCTTCAGCATTTTTGGTATTTCTGTAATGCATAACACGGTGCTGAACACTAACACCGCCAAAATAGATACTATAGCCATCTTACTCTTTCTCCTTCATAAAAAGCGGTTTTGTAATTTGTCCCAGTTGCTTGGTTTCTGCTTCGACTGTAATATTCACCGGAAGATCCGTAAATTTATCGTTCCAGTCGTCTTTTAATTTTTCCCAAGCTTTAGGATACTTCCTGTGTATTGCCTCCCCGAATCCGAAAATATCGGTTTTCAGTTCTTTCTGCGCTTTGTTCAAGGCTTTCTCGCACAATAATTTAACTTTGCTTGCCAATAATTCATTTAATACCTGTTTGTTTTCCTCAGCGGAAACATCAAATTCCCCTTCCACAATTTCGATATTACACTTGGTTTTGATTTTTACCTCAATAGCAGGTTTATTTTCCAGAAAATATACTTTGGTTCTAGACTTGGCATTTATAATTTCATACGTAATTTTCACCTTGCTGTCATAGTCTGCATGTTCAATTGTATTTTTAACATTATCGGTAATATAATTATAGCCTTTGCTTTCATCCTCATCCAGCCAGCCTACGAGCTTATCCTTATTAAAAGCGCCCAGGCCGGTGTATTTCAGCTTTTTATATTCGCCGCTTTGTTTCAGCATATCTGTAGATTTCGGACTAATTTCATCTTGAGAAATTTCGATTCCTGTAAGCACGGGATTATCCCCGTCCGCAATGATAGAGTTGACCAGTTCTATAATTCTTACGGATTTCATAGCCGCCCATTTTTCTTCGGACATTTTTAGTGAAATATACATACTGAATCCGGGTACCGATTCGATAGGAGTCAATATACCCAAAACTTCATTTGCAGTTGAATTTTTGGCTATTACAAAATAAAAATCAGTACGATATTCGTAATTGCGTAAAAAATAATCAAGTATATTTTGTATGCCGTCTTTTGCAACATCCTCGCCGAATACCACCATCCTTAAGTCCGCATTGTAAAATATTCTTGATGATTGCGTCGTAAACCTACGGACTATCTCAGCCAGATCATCTCCCTCCGCTGTATATATAACAACCGGGGATTCCGCTGTCACTTTTGTTGCTATGGCCCTTGGATTTAAAACCTGCTTTGTAACCAGATATCCGTTTTCTGTTTTGTCAATACCAATACATACGGCAATCGCAAGAGTATTTATTTCCCGGCTGCTCCAGCATCCTGTAAGAAATATGGTTGATAGTATGATCAAAATGAATAATAACCTTTTCAATTTCATATAATCACCTGAATTCCGGTTTTTCTTTTTGGCTTGAATTTACAGGGTTGCCCCCGCCCGCTCTTGCCGCATCAGTCCCGCTGATACCGACAGGCCTGTATTTCATTTTCCATAGTGGAAACCTGAAAATGGTATCTTTGTTGCCGCCCTTTATTTTTGGCGCAATCGGCGTTAAATACGGAACCGTTATGGATTTTATTTTACACAGGTGAAGCACCAGGACAATTAATCCCATTAACACGCCGTATAATCCGAGCACTCCTGCCAGAAGCAAAAAAATAAACTTTAACAGCCTTATGGCGTTCGACATTTCATAATTGCGTATGGCAAAGCTTGATATGGCGGTAATTGAAACGACAATGACCACGGCCGCCGATATAATGCCGGCTTCCACCGCCGCCTGGCCTAGCACCAGGGCCCCCACTATGGAAATCGCGGGTCCTATGGCCCTGGGCATTCTTATGCCGGCTTCCCTTAAGAGTTCGAAGGTTATTTCCATCATCAATGCCTCCAACAGAGCGGGGAAAGGGACTCCTTCACGCTGCGCCGCTATATTGACAAGCAACGGCGTAGGAATGATTTCATGGTGGAACGTGGTTACTGCTACATATATTGCCGGCACCAAAAGCGTGAGCAAAAAGGCTATTACCCTTAAAAAACGGAGCACGGAAGATACAATGTAGTGAAGGTAATAGTCTTCGCTTGATTGAAGAAATTCTATCATGAGGGCGGGGGCTGTCAATACATAAGGCGTGCCGTCGACCAGAATTGCCACCCTGCCTTCAAGTAAAGCCGCCGCAACAGTATCAGGCTTTTCGGAACTTAAAAAAGTTGGAAAAATGGAATACCTGTCATCTTTAATCAGTTCATCAATATATCCGCTTTCCAGTATGCCGTCAATTTCTATCTTGCCGAGCCTGGTCCTTATTTCCTGAACAATTTCATCTTTGGCTATTTTGTGAATATACACCAGACTGATTGTTGTTTTAGTTATACTGCCTGCAGATAAATATTCCACTTTTAAATCTTTGCTTTTTATTCTTTTTCTAATAAGCAGAATATTGGTGTTTATTTTTTCTGTAAAAGCGTCTTTGGGTCCTCTGACTACGGTTTGGGCAGAAGACTCTTCAATTGACCTGCCTTCATCGGAATTTGCGGCTACCGCAAGATACTTTTCGCAGCCGTCAATTAAAAACACGATATTACCCGATAACAAATCGGTGTAAAGAGCCTCGAAATCAAAACCTTCTTTTGCATCCCTCAACCCGGAAAAATAGCTCATTAAAGCATCAATATTTGTGCCGGGTTTTTCATTGCGGCATTCGCTTTTCAATTTGCCCAGCTCTATTGATAAACTGTTTATGGTGCTTCTATCCACCAAACTTTTAATATATATATTTGCGCAAATTAAACCCTTACTTCTTTTAATTTTAAAGCAATGAACTACAAGGTCGCTGTCATGGCCAAAATCATTTTCCAGCCTATTTATATTTTCTTCTATATCTCTACTTATACTTATAACAGAACCAGCTTCATTTACTTTTTTGCTCATAGTGTAAAATAATTGTAGGACATTTTAAGGATAAAAAAACAAGAGATCCTCACTTTTTGATACAATAGAATCACCATCAAAAACCTTTGAAAAGGAGGATCTCTTGTGAATACTATTGTAATACAAAACTGCAAAAATTTCATCCATAAAATCATGAATTTCATGAGCGAACCTAATGCTAAGAAACTAGAAGAACTGGAAACTGGACTAGAGACCATCACCTTTGACTTCATACTAAATATGATGAAAATCTACGTGGAAAACCTTGATAAGGAGATAAAAGCCGATAAGAAATGGCGAAGAAAAAACGGCATTGTAGTAGAGCGAAATAGTGATAAACGAGAAATCTTTACAAAGTTCGGAGTGCTCACATACCACAGGACCTACTTTTACGATAAGAAAAATGATACATATATATACCTAGTCGATACAGTCTTAGGAATAGACCCCTATGATAGAATATCAACAGCGGTAGCAGCTGACATGGTAGAATACTCCGGCGATAACTCCTACGCTAAAAGCAGTCAATATACAACCGGTGGCCTGATAAGTCGGCAAACAGTAATGAACAAAACGAGAAAACTAAAGGAAGAAAAACTAAAGATGGAAGCTGAAGGGCCAAAGCGCAAAATGCAGGTTATACACATAGATGCCGATGAAGACCATGTTGCTCTGCAGAATGGCAAAAACGCCATAGTTCCACTGATTACCATATACGAAGGCACAAAAAGAATAGGAAAACGGGGAAAATGTATAAATCCCTACCACATACATGGATACGGTCAAAATCCTGAAGAAACATGGTTAAAAGTTGCCAACTACATTTATGACAGATATGACATAGACTATTTAAAGCGCATCTATATTCACGGAGATGGTGCCCTTTGGATAAAAACCGGCCAAGAATGGTTACCCAAATCCAAAATGGTCCTAGACAAATATCACCTAAACAAAGCCATCCTCAAAGCTACAGCAGGTCAAGAGCAATACAGAAAATCAATATACAGAAGTATTTACGAAGGCAATTGGATTGAATTTTGTAAACTAGTAACAGAGCTTAAGCATGGTGTTCAAAGCCCTAAAAAGCGAGAGAGAATACATGAATTTAGAACCTACATAAAAAACAACTGGGAAGCCATCACTATATACAAAGAAGAAGGAGTAAGTGGCAGCTGCACAGAGGGTCATATTAGCCATATATTATCCAGCCGTTTTAGTTCTCGACCTATGGGCTGGAGCAAGAAAGGTCTAAAAACCATAGCAGATATAAGAATCTATTGCCAAAACGGTGGGAAGATAACTCCAAATCATTTTACAAAAGTAAATTTACAATACAAGATAAAAAAAGAAACCATAAAAAAGGGCAAAGAAGTATTTAGTAAAACTACACATGAGAAATTAAACAACATACCCGCTTTTAACATGGGTAAAAAAACTCCAATATCAACAATTTTAAAGGGCATACAACGCAGCGGGTATGTGATATAGCCCGTTGTATCAAAAAGATGGGGATACCTTTAAGTTTAATTATCCTACAACAAATTGACACTATCTGGCTTATTTCGACAAAGTATGAATATATTTTAATTCCTGTGACAATAGTTTTAAAACTATTGCCTTACTCATGAAAAAATCCATAAGTAAGGCAACAGTTTAAATTTATTAAGAGACAAGATAACTAACTATAAAGCTTATATTATAATTGCTATCATATCCTAAAAAAGATAAATGGTATATATATCCATCTATAATATAATTAGCTTCAATACTTGCATAACCAGAACCTATTTCATTAAATAACTGTTCTTTTGATAAATTACCGGCATCTCCTTTTCTATAATAAATATTATATGATGCTGTTTCTTTTCCTAAGCAATTTTTCAGTAAATTGTTAAAATAATCGAAGATTTCCACATAGTTTTCACTATTGAATTCTATGTCATTAAGTGTTATTGAGTATATAATACCTCCTTTTTTTCCTTTATTGTTTAAGTTATAACTTCTGAAAATATTGATTCCATAATCAGTAGTTATTGAATAATAAATAGTTCCGTTCTTATCCACTTCAACCGGTTCCTTTTTTTCCAAAGCTATTGCGTCTTCATTAGTGGCTAATTTTGATATAACTGCATGATTACCAAAATAAAAGCCTATCAGTTTTTGTTTTAAATCTTCTTTTTCCTTCTCTCCCAATATAAACGTTTTATTATATGATTGCTGCGGTATATAGTCAGGATTTTCTGGAACTTGTATTTTAATGTTGTTTTTCACAGGTCCGTCAATTATATAATTCCCATCCGGATGAATATTCCCGCTGCTGTCCATAATTCCTATAGGTAGGAAAGGACAATTTGTCCCTCCTGAAAAATAATACTCAAGTTTATATCTATAAAAGTATGTCGGTAGATTTAATTTAAGTTTTATTGTAGAGCTCGATTCTCCTTTTTTAATTGTTCCATTATATGTTATCATTCCGTCAGGGGATACTGAATGCCCGGTTTCTATAGGTTTCATAATAGTTAATTTTACAGTAAAGTTATAGTCTTCATCTGCAACCATTCCTTCAGGTAAAATTATTGTACCGGATATAGAATCATGTTCTTTATCATTAACCTTTACTTTGTATTTAAGACCATCTTTTGTTATTGATAAACCTTTAGTTACATCCTTTCCTTGATTTATATAGACTTGTTGGCTGTCATTTAACAAAGTATCAATATCTACACTTATCTTGTTTTTACTGTATTGTTTGCCATCAAGAATAATAGCAAAGGGTGTAACGGTTCCAGGCTCCACTTTGATTATCCTTTTAGTTACCATTGACGGAGACTCTGAGCTTACAGATATTTTTACAAAAGTACGCTCAATAATATCTGTTGCATCAATTTCTCCTGAAATGACAGTATAGCCCTTTGCATCCATTTCAGAAACTATTTTACTGTCACAAAATGTATCTGCCTTAGGATAATGTGCATGCCTCCATGCATGATCCAATTGTATTTGTTCGTCTGATAAAAGGAAATAGTCATATGAAAACGGTAAGCTGGCATCTTCGTAAGCCAATCCTCTATTCCAGGTGGTATCCAAATGATAATATTTACCATTTAACTTTACTAAATTCCAAGCATGACTATTGTTTGAATAACCCATTATTTCGTATTCATCGATATCCCCTCTGCCATCTACCTGAGCATATCCTATAATGTATACACTTTCAATTCCTGCTTTTTCAAGAAGCAATCCGGTACAATGTGCGAAAGTATCACAAACCCCTTTTTTATATAAAAAAGCATCCCACAGCCCTCTATTCGAAAAATCGTATGTTACATTATCAACCATATACTGATTAATAGCATATATTTTTTCATAATCCGTCATTCCTGGCTTTATAATCTCAGATATTATTTTATCAGATATTTCATGAACTTTTTTCCTAAGTTTGTCGTTTTCTTCTTTTGACAGCCCCCAGGAATAATTATCTAAATCTTTTATAAATGAAGTAGGTTCAACATCAACGGGGCTGTCTTTCTTAAGCTGGCCATTTTCATAGTAAACGTCCTTTCTTCTAAGAATCATTGCATTACTATAAGTTTTAAAATAATAATTTTCCAAATACTTAAAAGCCTCCGCTGATACTTTTACAACTCCGTTTTCGTACCGCGTATCAACAGGAAGTGTTATTTCTTTTCCATTTACTCTTGCAGTATTTTTGTATAAATCAAATTCAAAAACTGTGTCGTCAATTTCAAGAACGGCTTTATCACCGTTCTCATAATAATCCCCCTCGAATATGCCAGCTAATTGACGTATAGGTACAATCAAATGACCGGAATATAAAGAAGGAATTGATGAGTAATCTATCTTATTTGTTTCATACAGTCCTTTATCATCAACGATATACGATGAATGCTCTGTAGAAATTACCAACTTGCTTGGTTTGTACTTTTCTACAGATTTAGTTATGTACACATTTCTACTTTTAGCATCCCAATCTACCTGTGCTCCCAAAGCTTCACTTACAAACCTTAAAGGAACAAAGGTTCTGCCGTCTTTTATAAACGTCCGAGTGTCCATCGTTTCACTTTTGCCGTTTATATAATATTTGTCTTGATCTATTGTCAGTTGAACAACTATACCATCCCGCATTATTTTTACTGTTCTGTTTTCGCCATCCCATTCAACCTTGGCATTTAATGCTTCGCTGATAAATCTTATAGGAACCTGAGTCCTGCCGTTAAAATCGATATAAGGCTCTGCGTCGGGAAAACTAACAATTTTTTCATTGATATACACTTTCACATTATCATCAGATGCATATAAATTACCGGCAAAAGCAGATACCAGTATTACAAGTAAAATTAAATTAAAAAATATTTTTCTCATAAAAATACCTCCTGTGTTGATAATTACTTGTAGTAAGTAGTTATATAACATCTATAATATTACCAATTATGGCATATGATTAGATTTATGTCAAATTACCATATGCGGGCTGACCCCCTAAAATTGGAGAATATCCACTTGATTCTTTCTCAGTAATAGTGAAGCTATAATTTTCTACCTAATGGTAAATAATACCATCCAATAGTTTTAAGACGATTGCCTATCCAACCTCCTCCAATTTTAGCTGCCTTCCTTATGCTGTCAAGGGCAAGGGCTAAAGCCTGCTTCGCACCCTTGACACCAATTGCGGAAGCCTGCTTATTTGTAGCTGAGGTTGGCTAGTAGGATTACAGTATTAGGCGATAAGAGGTTGGACTGAGTTAGCTAATTGCCCTTTTGTAAAGGCTTTGTAAAACTCATTAGGAGCCATATACTTTATACTGCTATGTCTACGCCTATTGTTGTAGTAATCAATGTATTCACTAATAGCCCCATATACTTCCATAAAGCTGTCAAATTCATGGCGGCTGTAGCATTCATCTTCTAGAATAGAGTGGAATGACTCTATATAGGCATTCATATTAGGTGTTTTTACAGGAATTCTTTCATGCTTTATATTCCATCTATCACAAGTTTCTTTAAACAGTTTAGCAATAAATTGGGGCCCATTGTCTGTTCTTATCACCGGCATTTTCATACCGGGAGTTAAGTTACGTTTTTTAAGGGCATTTATAAGTACCCTGCAGGCATCCTTTGCCGTGGCGCTTAATCCTACATGGTAACCTACTATCGATCTATCAAATACATCTATGGCTGATAGTTGGAAGAAAAATTGACTGGTTCCGGCAATGTAGCCATACTTTAAATCCATTTGCCAAAGCTGATTAGGGCCAGTTATTTTCTCTCGTTTAGCGAGCTTCTTAGGACGTTTGGGATATATTTTTCGCTGGGGACGTAAAATATCAAGTTCTTTGCAAAGCCGGTAGACTTTTTTGTGATTGATTACTAGTTTATAATCCTTTTTTAAGCAATACTTAAGTTTTTTATATCCATAGGGAAAACCATCACCGGCTATAAGCTCACAAAGGTATTCTTTGATAAGTTCATCCGGTATCTTTTCTCCCTTTTTGTTCAGTGAATAGCCTGGTATTTTACGTCCCGTCTGCTTTTTTGTTGATGTTTGTTCCCCTTTGCTTTCTTTAGTGATGTTGTAGTAATAGGTGGATGCAGCTAGACCGACAGAGTTGAGAACAGTAGTTGCGTTGTATCCCTTTTCTATCCACCTCTTAGCAATGGCAACTCTGCCGGTTACCGAGGGTTTTTACAATTCATCAAGTCCTTTAGAATTGCCAATTGTAGTTCTTTCTCGGCAAGAAGACGTTTTAATCTGTCATTTTCTGTACTTACTTCTTTAAGCTGTTTTTCCATGGCTTTGTACCGTTCTTCTTTTGCTTTGGGCAGAGGTTTTACGGAACCTCTTTGGCGTTGTTTTTTCAGCCAGGTATGGATAGTAGTTGTTGCTATCTCATGCCTCCGGGCTACTAGAGCTACGTTGCCTGTCTCCTGACATTCTTTTATAATTTGTTCTTTAAATTCATCACTGTACTGATTTTTTGTCACTCTCATTACCCCCTACTTCATTCGTGCATTTTCTCCAAAGGTTCTAGGGGGCTAAATAGATACAACATAAGCCTAAGTCTCCCTTGATAAAGTGAAACATAAAAAATTGGCTGACCGGGTCCTTGGCGGGTATTGAATATGGGTATATATGTCTGGCCGACCGAATAGGTGGTAGGATTAATCCAA
>JAAYSI010000315.1 GCA_012524045.1 Peptococcaceae bacterium
ATAGACGGCGCGGTGGCGCTCATTATGGCATTGGATAGAGCAATTCGTGGAGGCAATAGCAATGGCGGCTCTATCTATGATTTGCGGGGTTTATTGTCAATATAAAATTAACCTAAGAGGTAAATTGTATATTGACAACGTCATTCAAAAGTGCTATGATAAATTTACCTGGGAGGTAAAGAGGTGACATTTTGCTTCAGATAATTTACAAGTCTAATAGTTTAGAGCGTATATGCACAAATTATACAATAGCGAAACGAAAATATGGAGAGAGAATGGCCAGGCTTATACATCAACGAGTTGATGAGTTGAAATCCGCAGTATCGGTTGAGATGCTTATTCAATACTCAATCGGCAGATGTCATCCTCTTGAAGGCGATAGAAAAGGTGAATATGCCATGGATTTAGTACACCCATATCGCTTAATATTTGAACAAAACAAAACGGATATCCAGGTAGTAAGAATTGTTAATATTGAAGACTACCACTAATTTGTTGTAGTTATGTGGTAAGGAGGATTTTATATGATGTATAGCAAAAACGCAGTTGCTATTCCACCGGGTGCGACAATACGAGAGCAGCTTGAGAATCGTGGTATGAAACAAAAGGAGTTCGCACTCAGGATGGGATTATCAGAAAAACATATTAGTCGTTTGATAAACGGACAGGTTGAACTTACTCAGGATGTCGCTTTGAGACTTGAGTCTGTTCTCGGTGTGCCAGCAAGCTTTTGGAATAATCTTGAGGCCATTTATCGTGAAAAATTGGCACGAATAATTGCGGAGAATGAATTGGAACGAGATGCTGAGCTTGCGTCTGCATTCCCCTATTCAAAGATGGCTGCTTTGGGTTGGGTTGAGGCCACACGAAAAGCCGAAGAAAAGGCACTTAATTTAAGACGCTTTTTTGAAGTTGCAAAGCTTGATTTACTTGATAGATTGAGAATTCCCGGTATTGCTTACCGAAAAACAGGCACAAATGAAACAAGTGACTACAGCCTTGCAGCTTGGGCACAGAAAGCAAGAATAGAAGCAAGAAAGTATAAGACTGCTCCGATTAACATTAGCAAGCTTGAACAGGAAATACCTCGAATTCGTGAAATGACAGTAAAGAATCCTGAAGAGTTTTGTAGCAAACTTACGGATTTATTTGCTGAGTGCGGTATTGCTTTGGTGTTCTTACCCCACATTGGCGGATCTTTTCTGCATGGAGCATCATTTTATGATGGCAACCACATTGTTATGGGGCTAACCGTTCGGGGTAAATATGCAGATAAATTTTGGTTTAGTTTGTTTCACGAAATGTGTCACGTTATTCGGGGCCATATTAGTGAACTAAGTGGAACCTGTGAAAAACAAGAAGAAGAGGCGGATGCTTTTGCAAGAGATATCCTTATACCTCCAGAGCAATACAAAGCTTTTATAAAAGCAAATTGCTTTACTAGGGATTGCATTATTGAGTTTGCAAGTAAAATTGAAATTGCTCCTGGAATTGTTTTAGGACGCCTTCAGAAAGAGAACTATGTTCCTTACAACCGATTTAATGACCTTAAAGTTCGATATCAAATAACATGTAAAAAATAGTTTTTACTTCAAGCATCTACTTTCGTAGGTGCTTTTTTCATGCCCATTTTTAGGAGAGTGATGCCTATGAGGTTTTTTTCACACCTGTTTAAAGCGAGGGATAAGCCGAAAAACAGCCTGTTCGGTAATGCATATAGCTTTTTCTTCGGCGGCACATCCAGTGGAAAAGCTGTCAATGAGCGGACTGCTATGCAGACAACTGCAGTGTATGCCTGTGTAAGGATACTTGCAGAAGCCATCGCCGGGCTTCCGCTTCATGTGTACCGCTATAAAGAAGACGGTGGCAAAG
>JAAYSI010000248.1 GCA_012524045.1 Peptococcaceae bacterium
CATTGGCTAATACCCCTTATGGCGGTTTTTGTGGTTATTAGGATTTTTAGTTTTAAGTTTTATCTTAGAAAAAAAGGAAATAGTTAAGAATAAGGTAAAAAATTGACGCTAATATCTGCTGAGGATGATTGTACATCCATACTATATGTAGTATCATTTTATCTGAATAGTACTAATTGTAGAAAATTACCATACAGTACAAAATTTATGGAAGAAAGTTGGGAATCAGATGAGTTTGAACGAAGTAAGACCAGAATCTTGGCCTAAAGCGGAACTTCTCCCCAATGCCAGAGTTGTATTGGAACGTCGCTATTTAAAACAAACAAATGGACAACCTTCAGAAACTCCGGAAGATATGTTTTACCGGGTAGCGACTGTTATTGCTAAAGTTGAAGAAAAATACGGCAAGAAAAAAAAGGAGATAGAGGCTTTAACCAGGGAGTTTTATGACATGATGGTTAACCTTGAATTCATGCCAAATTCGCCCACCTTGATGAATGCCGGCAGGGATTTAGGCCAATTGAGTGCTTGTTTTGTGCTTCCCGTTGAGGACAGCATGGAAGATATTTTTGACGCAATTAAAAATGCGGCAATAATCCATAAATCCGGCGGAGGTACCGGTTTTAGTTTTTCTCGTTTGCGTCCGAAAAACAGTTTTGTAAGAACAACCGGTGGAGTTGCTTCGGGTCCTGTTTCCTTTATGAAAGTTTTTAATGCTGCCACCGAAGCGGTTAAACAAGGCGGTACCCGCAGAGGAGCCAATATGGGGATCCTCAGAGTTGACCATCCGGACATTTTAGAATTTATTGATTGTAAAGTAGACAATAAAGAAATTACCAATTTTAATATTTCGGTTGCAGTCACGGAAAAGTTTATGGAAGCGGTGGCCGCGGACAGCCATTATGATCTTACAGATCCACATACCGGAAAAGTGGCAAAACAGCTAAAGGCCAAAGACGTGTTTAATAAAATTGTAGAGAATGCCTGGCGCAACGGCGAACCGGGCGTAGTATTCATAGATAGGATGAATCGGGATAATCCTACCCCGCTTTTAGGACAAATTGAAGCTACCAATCCTTGCGGCGAGCAACCTTTATTGCCCAATGAAGCTTGTAACCTCGGCTCAATTAATCTGAAGAAAATGGTAACTGAAAAAGAGGGAAAGGCTACTATAGATTGGAAAAAATTAGCCAGAGTTACCAGGACTGCTGTGCGTTTTCTTGACGATGTGATTGATGCTAATCAATACCCGTTAGAAGTCATTAGCAAAATGGTTAAGAGCAATCGTAAAATTGGCTTAGGCGTTATGGGTTTTGCCGATATGCTCATACTCCTTCAGACTTCCTATGCTTCGGAAGAAGCGGTTGAATATGCCGAAAAAGTGATGAAATTTATCCAAACCGAGGCTCGTTTGGAATCCCAGCGTCTGGCCAAAGAGCGTGGAGTTTTTCCCAACTACAAAGGCTCTATTTACGAAGGCAATATGGAGCTAAGAAACGCCACCATTACAACCATTGCCCCTACCGGTACCATATCCATGATTTGCGGGGCTTCCAGTGGAGTAGAGCCTATCTTTGCGGTAGCCTATACCAAGACGGTAATGGATGGAACCTCCTTGGTTGAGGTAAACCCCATATTTGAGCAATATGCTAAGGAGTACGATTTTTATTCGCCGGAATTGATGCAAACAATTGCTCAGACTGGGACTTTAGCAGGTGTCCAGAGAGTACCGGATTGGGTAAGAGCAGTATTTGTTACTGCTCAAGAAATTGACCCAGAATGGCACATTCGGATACAGGCTGCGTTCCAAAAGTATACTGATAATGCGGTCTCCAAAACTATTAACTTTGCTAATTCAGCCACCAAAGAAGATGTGGCTAAAGCCTACTGGCTCGCCTATGAACTTGGCTGTAAAGGCATTACGGTTTATAGGGACGGTAGCCGGGAGGAGCAGGTCTTATCTACTGGTACGAAACAAAGCCCGGCCAAAAGTACGGCTATCCCTTCAAGTAAGGAAGATATCCACTTTACGCCGGAAGATTCGATAGTGCCGAGACCAAGACCGCCGGTTACGGTTGGGGTAACTGAGAAAATAAAAATTGGTTGCGGAAACCTTTATGTGAGTGTCAACGCAGACAATAAAAGCATTTGTGAGGTATTTACTAATACCGGCAGGGCTGGAGGCTGCGCTTCGCAGTCCGAAG
>JAAYSI010000296.1 GCA_012524045.1 Peptococcaceae bacterium
TATAATATACAAATGCCATGCAGAATTTGTGTTTTCAAGTTGATAAGGAGTTTCTATTTCTTCTACCGCACTGAAAGCTTCATTATATTTTCTGACATAATCTCTTCTTACGGCAAGAAACCTTTCCAGCTTGTCCAACTGGCTGATACCCAGTGCAGCCTGAATATCCGTAATCCTGTAATTATAGCCTAAATGTTGCTGCTCATAATACCACGGACCTTTATCTTTTAATAAAATATCCTTGTCCCTTGTTATACCATGGGTCCTGAAAAGTACAAGTTTCTTATATAACTCGTCATTATTTGTTGTAATTGCTCCACCTTCACCGGTTGTGATATTTTTCACCGGGTGAAAACTAAAAGTGGTCATATCTCCTATGCTCCCGATTTTTCTCCCGTTATATTCTGCTCCAAGAGCATGGGCTCCGTCTTCAATTATTGTAAGATTATATTCTTGTGCAATTTTTTGTATTTCATCCATATCACAAGGCTGACCGGTAAAGTGAACCGGAATAATAGCCTTGGTTCTTTCAGTTATCTTAGACCTTATTTCGTCCGGATCAATATTGTAAGTCTCAGGATTTATATCGGCAAATACGGGCTTTGCCCCCATATACAGCACACAGTTGGCTGAAGCAGCAAAGGTAATAGGGGTTGTAATTACCTCATCCCCCTCTTTTATTCCGGTTGCAAAACAAGCTGCATGAAGTGCCGCAGTACCGTTTGAAATTGCAACAGCATATTTTGCACCGGTGTACTGTGCCAACTTCTCTTCAAATTCCCTGATTTTCGGTCCGGTGGTTAAATAATCGCCTTTTAATACTTCAATGACAGCGTTAATGTCATCCTCATCAATCCACTGCCGTCCGTAAGGAATAAACTTTGCATTATTAATTCTGTCCATTTGTGTTTCTCCCTGTTCTCATTATTTCTTCAACTACACGCCTTACTCCTTCTCCGTCAACCAGTTTTTGCATCTTTCTGCTAACGGATACCCTCCTGTCATAATCTTTACACAAAAGCTTTAAACTATCCAATACTTTACGGTCTGAAAGTTCGCTGTACCATCCAAGACTGGTAATGTAGCCTTCAGAAGCCAACATATCCACTACTTCCCTCTGATTGTCGGCAATCACAATCCCCAAGGTAGGTGTCCCGCAGGCACAAAGCTCATACAATGTACTTCCTCCGGCCGATAAGGCCATATCTGACCTGAGCATTATTTCAGAGATCCTCGATACATTCTCATACAGAACTACGTTTTTATTGATTTTGCACAGTTTTCTAAGATTATCGACATCGGTAAACCCGCTTCCGACAACTATATTAAGCCTTATACCTTTAAATCCTTCATCCGACAGAATTATGTTAGCCAGTATTAGGCTTAGATTAAAGGGATCGGAGCCCCCCGTTGTTATCATTATTTCTTTTACTTCCCTGTTTATTATTCTCTCAGGCAAGCCTCTGAATTCATCCCTTATAAGATTGTATTTCAAGCCTAAAAGCATAAGCTGGTCATTGCTGTATCTGATATAATTTAAGGTCGTTCCGGTAATATTTCCATTTATCAAAACATCCACAGGATATGGGAATTTATTCACATCATCAATGTAGCAAAGTTTTTTTACATGGGTCTTCAACTCTAAAAAAAACTCTTCGGTTACATTGTAAGAGTCAACGATTAACACATCCAAGTTAAATGCCTTAATACCGGCTATTATCTGCTGTGCATCCTCTTTTAGCTCGGAAATATCTCCATAGGAAAAGCCTTTTGGATTTTCGCTCTTTCGGTATGGCATTTCGATAACTTCAAACCCATCCTGCCGTATTCTTGCTGTTCCCTGTTCATACCGGCTCATAAAATATACTTTGGCACCGGCATCTCTAAATCCCTTGGCCAGTGACAGGCAACGCATTATATGACCCATGCCGATATTGGTACTGCCGTCAGCTCTAATTCCTATATTCAGCATACTAACCTCTCACATATGTTATTCTCATTAAACATGTTCGTTTTCTTCTACCAGTTCAATTATTCCCATATGCTTGTTATAAAGAAATGCAACCTTATTGGAATCAATAGCAATCGCACAGGAGGGTTTCTCCATCAAAACATAGCCTTCATTTTTCAGTCTCTCAACCGCTTCATCTATATTATCAACACTATAGCATATATGATACGGAGTATTGCCCAATTTGGTAATAATGCCGTTTATTGAAGAAGCGGCATTCATCGGTGCAACCAACTCTATACAGTAATTCCCAAGATTCATAAACTGAATCATAACCCCTCTTGCTTCATCAGCTACGGTTTCTCCTACTCTCTCATATCCCAATTTTACAAATTCCTCAATGGAAACATCCATACTTTTAACTGCATAACCAAGATGGTGTATCCTCATAATATCATCAACTCCCCGAATTTCTTTCTGGAGTCTATGCTTGATTTTTCCAGATCCAGAATGTATTTTTTGTTGCCTGCTGAATCCACATCTAAAACCGAATAGCCCAATCTTTCAAAAAAATCCTTTACCGGAGCATTTTTTTCCGTGGGTTTATAGTATGTAACCAACCTTTTATATCCCGACTTTTTATATAAATCTTCAATAAAACCTATTATCTGCTCTTCGATAAACCTGCCCATAACCCTGCAGCTTAGCAAAAACGTATCCAATTCAATTTCAGTGTCGGTCTTACGTTTTGTTATTACAACACTGACCATGCCGTTATCGCCAAATCTATCACTGACATAAGCTACAAATCCTTCAAACCCCTCCTCATCTATCAAAGCCAAGAGTTCCTGTTCACTATATCTCTTTGTAGTCAAGTTGAATTGATTAGTTTTTTGCGTAAGTTGAGCAGCTCTTTGAACATTTTCTGCACTTATCCTACGAATCTCGATCTTGGTTTCTAAAGATTTTAAAAAGTCTTCATAAGAAGCACTGGATTTTTGTGCATCCCTTCGCTTCATGTTCTGACGATATATTTCGGTTTTCACCGTATCTTCATCCGTTATATCTAATGTATAAAAATAATTATGATAAAGTTCAACCGCAAAATTCAAAAGCTCCGAAGTATCTTGCGGAAAACCAGGAACCGTTACCTCAGGCAGTTCTCTTTTTACGCTTTCCCTTTCCACCGGATTATCGTCAATAAATACAATGGAATCAAGACCAATATTGAGCTCTTCGGATAAATCCCTTATGTTTTGAGATTTCAAATCCCAGTTTATTTTTAGTGCAACAAAATCTTCCTCCTTCAGTACCATGTGTTTATGTTCTCTTATAACCTTTATCGCATCATCAAAATTGTTTTTAGACACCACAGCAAGTATTATTCCTAAATCTTTTATTTCTTTCAGCTTTTTTTGAAAATCCTTATATCTGGCTCCTTCCTTATAATCCGATAGTTCTATTCCTTCCATACCAACTTCCCCTACAACACCACCCCACAAGGTGTTATCTAGGTCTAAGACCATACACTTTTTCCTTTTGCCTTTAACAGAATCAACACATCTGTTTATATACTGCTCCAACACTTTTTCTGCCTTCATCGAGAACTTTATTCCGCCTAAATACCATAACTTCTTAGAGTAAAACTGTTCTCTTCCTATATCCTCCACAATGCTTTTCAAATCAAAAACATATAGATTTCTATATTTCCTGCTTAGCAAAAAAAGGCCATCTTCCCACAGGAATTCAAGCCCTCTTTCCTTTGAGCCGGCCTTTGCACTATCAATCTTTCTTGTCCATAAATCGATATTACTTACAAAGAAGGTTATATCAGGATTGTTTTTTACTGTTTCTTCAATATAATTTATATTCATATCAATTGTGCTGTTATTTCTACTTTGACCTTTGAACATTTCTTCTCCGTCAATAATAATAAAAACCGCCTGCGGTCCAAAAGAATACAACCCGGAATTAGGGTTGATTATCTCCTGTACCCACGTTCCGTACCCTTCGGTTTTGTATACATCATTGAGCTTTGATAACCTGCCGACAAGAGAATCCAGATTTATGTTAGAAAGCACTGACAGTCTCAAAGCAATCACTCCTTAATATAATTTAGAAAATCACCAACTTTTTTTATATCCGGTACTTTTTCAAAAGGAATTTTTATGTTTAGCTGTTCTTCAACCTCAGCCACCAATCTGATGTGATTTAGTGAATCCCATGCAGGAATGTTTTCTCTTGTAGTTTCAAGACTTATACTCTCTTTATCAAGATTTAATACATCGGCCATCAATTCAATCAGTTTTTCCATTCAAATCAACCCTCCCTGTTTATAGGACCAATTCTGTCAATGTCCACTATTACCCTAATATACTTCTCAATCTTTTCCTTTTTTTGCGCCCACATGCTTTCAGTTATAGCCTGTAAAGTTATATCATCATAACCCCCAATTGTTTTTACATGCTGTTTCAATATTCCTTCCGTCACAAAACCAAATTTCGTATGCAAACTCACAACCTTTTCATTGCTCGCAAGCGTCCTGCAAAACACTTTATTTACCTTTAAGTCATAAAACGCATGATTTAACAACGAATACTCCATAACTATTCCGAGTCCGCTATTTATAAGATCTTGCTCAATCAGGTAATAACCGAATTCAAGATTATTATTTTTTTTATCGAAATCATAACACAATACACCAAAAGGCCTGCTTCCCAAAAAGCTTATGTAATATCTTTTTTCTTTATTATTCTTCAGATGCTCAATAAATCCGGCATGTTCCTCTTCCGTAATAATCTCCTGGTTTAACATTCTTTGTCTTACAAAATCCTGATTGCGCCAGTCTCGCAAATTTTTAATATATATATCGTCAAGCTCAAGAATATTTATAAAACTTACATACCCGTCTTTCAGCTTATCATTGTCCACTTCAGCGGTGTCCCCCTTTCAATATTCTCTGACGCCTTCCTGTTTAAAACCTGTTCATAGTATTTCGGCTCCAAACCATCTGCAGGTCTTATTACTTTTATGTTTTCCTCTGTAAATGCTTCCCCCCTTTTTATATCCTTCACAACAAAAATCGATCTTCTGTGGCTGCGGCTGACAGCTTCATTTTCTGAAATACTGTAACTTACTTTCCCTATTGATTTTTCCGCAGCCCTTATATCTTCAACCATTCTTTTGAACTCGTCCGGTTCCATGGAAAAAGTAGAATCGGGACTTTTAATTTCTCTGCTCAAGCAAAAATGTTTTTCAATAATGCTTGCTCCCATGGCAACTGCCACAACTGCAGACACCGAACCTAAAGAATGATCTGACAAACCTACCGGAACATTAAATGTGTTCTTCAGATGAGATATGGTTTTTAAATTCATCTGTTCCGGTACCGCCGGATAGGCACTGGAACACTTCATAAGACAGAATTGGTTATTTCCCTGTGCCTTAATGGTTTCCACAGCCTCCTCAATTTCTCCCAAAGTTGCCATACCTGTTGACATAATAATAGGTTTTTTCTTTGACGCAATATATTTTATCAGGGGAATGTCTACAATCTCAAAAGATGCTATTTTATAAAACTCAACCCCCAGTTCCTCCAAAAAATCCACAGCCGATTTGTCAAAAGGAGTTGAAAAAAAATGAATTCCTGTTTTTTCAGCTTCTTCTTTGAGCCGTCCATGCCATTCCCAGGGGGTATTGGCCTTCTGATACAAACCGTACAAATTTTCGCCTTTCCAAGTGCCGTCATCTATATGAAAGTACTTTTTATCAGAATTTATAGTCATAGTATCCGGCGTATAAGTCTGTATTTTTATGCAATCAGCACCGGCTTCTTTTGCTGCATGTATTATTTCTACTGCTCTGTTCAAATCTCCTGCATGATTCGCAGACATTTCTGCAATAATGTAACAGGGACATCCCTCACCGATTTCCCGATTCCCAATTTTAATTCTTTTGTTCTTCATAAATCACCTCTACATATTATCTTTCTAATCAATTTCAATATAAGATTGTAATGGGCTTATCGGCAGCCTTTGTATTCTGTAAGAGCTCAGACCTAAAACTTCTTTAAGGGCTACAGTCTCTCCCGGAAAATCACTTGTGTTTAGTTCGTCAAATCCTATTATAGTTCCTTTTGTAATATGATCTTTTATTAATTTCAAACACTCCTTGGTTGGCTCATAAATATCAAAATCAAAATAAGCCAATGCAATTACAGTATGGGGATTGTTCTTTAAATACTCTTTTAAGGTTACAGTTGCATCTCCTTTAATCAATTCATACTTTTTCATGTGTGAAATTGGGCTTTCTGACTCATGATAATCCAGCACCTTCGCAAGATATTCCTCATAGTTTTCAAATACACCATAATCACCCTTTTTAAGTCCTTTGTCTATGCATGTAACCGATGGGAAACCGTTAAAGGTATCAAATCCTATAATCTTTCTGTTGTAATTAAACGGCTCGTACATACCTCTGAAATTCTCAAATAATGCAAGGTTCTGTCCCCATCTTACCCCAAACTCCATAACAACTCCATGAACATTAATTATTTTTTTATAAATCTCATTCATAAAAAGTATTCTTGATAAGGTTTGCCTGTTGGTGTAAAGGCCCAGATTTGAAAGCAATTCATTTTCCGGTATAGGACTATTCTTAAATAAATTGTAAAACTCACTACGTATACATTTCTCTTTATCACTACTATTGTTTTTTGTGCTATAAGGTGACATAAAATGTACCTCCCTGCCACTTTATTTGTTAATACACTTTTTTTCTTAATAATCTGTATATTACATCACTTCTACTGCTTCTTTAGTCAACAATCCACTACCTTCAAGTTTCTCTATAATAGGATACAAACTTCTTGCCGGCACTCCTATAATATTACTTATATCAATCAAATCGTTTTTACCATCTGCATATGCAATAAAATTCATCATATCCCTTACGATCCGACCTGAATCCTTTGTACTTAATGTAGGATATAATCCTCTCTTCCCAAGCTGAGGTTCCCCTAAGCATTTAATCTTATATTTTTCATTTCTTTCTATCAACTCTATGCATTCCTTATATATATCAAAACTTCCCTGCAATCCTTCTGATGAAACCAAATCTAAATTGTCCAATGATGTGTGATATTCAGGATACTCTCCATATTTAGTTCTCATTATACTGGCAACAGGCAAATCTATACCTGGACTGCAGTATTGACGCTCATCACTTCCTCTTTGCAGATATGAATATTGTATAAAATCCGGTTGACTGTATCTCAATACATTCAACGCCACTTTGTCAGCATAGGTATTACCATATCTGGATGGCATAAAAGAATATGCCCTGTTATCTCCTACGCATGTTAAATTATAACCGGCAATAATGTTTTCTTTCATCTCTTTATAATTCTGGCTCAAATAAGTAATCGAACCTATTGTTTCAGGTATAAAAACCAACCGATAAGAAAATTTTCGCGGCTCACTCATAA
>JAAYSI010000249.1 GCA_012524045.1 Peptococcaceae bacterium
AGAAATATAAATAGAAATATTAATATAAAAATAAATAGAAATAGAAATATAAATAGAAATATTAATATAAAAATAAATAGAAATAACAGATAATAAATTATGAATTATTAATTATGAATGCGGAAAAATTCTACTGTCTTAGCAAGGGAGGCCATATCCTCCACATTAAGAAGATTGGCTTTGCGGTCAATCTTCTTCACAAACCCTCTTAAAGTACTGCCCGGGCCAATTTCCACGAAAGTATCCACACCGGCAGCTAACATCTTTCTAATAGTCATTTCCCATAGGACCGGATTTTTGACCTGCTGCGGCAGTAGTTGCAAGGCGGTGGCCGGATTCGGAATGATATCGGCAGTGACATTAGAGATCACCGGTATTTCGGCTTCCTTAAGGCTTACCGTCCTTAACTCCTGAGCCAGCTTCTCGGCAGCCGGTTGCAGCAGATCGGTATGAAAGGGCCCGCTCACCTGCAACGGTATTACCCGGCGAGCCCCCAAGTCGGCTGCGTTGGCTGCGGCTGCTTCCAAAGCCTTTTTCTCGCCGGAAATCACGATTTGTCCTGGGCAATTGTAATTGGCTATCTGCACGAGTCCCAAAGTCCGAGCCTGGGCACAGGCTTGCTCCACTTTAGCTGTTTCCAGCCCCAGCACGGCCACCATGCCCCCAACCCCTTCCGGCACGGCCTGCTGCATATAGAGCCCCCGTTTCCGGACCAGAGTCACTGCTTCGGCAAAGTCCAACATCCCACTGCAAACCAAAGCTGAGTATTCCCCAAGGCTAAGCCCGGCCATTAACTCAGCCCGGATACCGTAAGCGGCCAAAGCCCGATAGGCAGCTACGCTCACAGTCAGTATTGCCGGCTGGGTATTTTCCGTTTTAGTTAGTTCCTGCTCGGAGCCGTCAAAACACAGGGCGCTTAAGCCATAGCCCAGCTCTCGGTCCGCTAGCTCGAAAACCTGCCGGGCCTCCGGACTATTGGTAAATAAATCTTTGCCCATGCCCACATATTGGCAGCCCTGACCAGGAAATAAAAAAGCAATTTTCCCCATTTTTTCCTCCGGTAGTTACAGAATTAAAAGTTATTGTAAGATTTAACTAGTCCCTCTCATCAGCAGGATTGTCCTTAACAATCAGGTCAATAGAGAGGGCGTTAAGCCGTTCGGCCGCCTCGCTGAAAACTTGCTCGATAATCTCGCTACAGCTTTGCTCTTCTTTGACCAGGCCGGCAATTTGACCGGCCATAACTGAGCCGTTGGCCACATCACCGTCTTTAGCGGCTTTGCGCAGCGCACCCGTGCCCAACGCTTCCAGTTCCTCAATTGAGGCGCCGGCTCTCTCCAACTCTTCGAAACGCCGGGTCAATTTATTGCGTAAGACCCGGACCGGGTGCCCGGTGGATCTGCCGGTAACAACGCTGTCAATATCCCTGGCTTTAATTATTCTCTCTTTATAATTCTGGTGCACTGTACATTCCTTAGCCACTAAAAACCTGGTGCCCATCTGGACCCCACTGGCTCCTAACATGAAAGCGGCAGCTATCCCTCGGCCATCGCCGATACCACCGGCAGCAATAACCGGAATGTCCACAGCATCTACAATTTGAGGTAAAAGAGCCATTGTGGTCAATTCGCCGATATGGCCGCCTGCTTCTCCACCTTCAGCAATCACCGCATCGGCGCCTTCCTTTTCCATCCGCCTGGCCAGCGCGACGGAAGGTACGACTGGGATAACCGTGATACCGTGTTCTTTCCACATTTTCAGATATTTGCCCGGACTGCCTGCGCCTGTGGTAACTATTTTAATCCCTTCAGCACAGACCAGCCGCGCAATAGCTTCAACATGTTCACTTAAAAGCATGATATTGACCCCAAAGGGTTTAGCTGTAAGCTGTTTAGCTTTTCTGATCTCCTGTTGGACGTATTCAACCGGGGCACTACCGGCAGCCAGCATACCGATTCCGCCGGCTTCGGAAACTGCTGAAGCCAGCGAGCTATCGGATATCCAAGCCATGCCTCCTTGAATTAACGGATATTTGACTCCTAGTTTATGAAAAAAATCAAACTTGTTCATAGCTTTCTCCTTTATTTGCCAGGTCAAGATTTAAAAAGGACAGGTAGTTAGTCTTTGACGCTGTCGATATACTTTACTAAATCACCCACTGTCCTTAGGTCCTCCAAGTCTTCAGTCGGAATCTCCAAATCATACTGCTCTTCCAAATCCATGACAATTTCAAAAATGTCCAAAGAATCAATCTGCAAATCCTCTTTAAAGCGGCTTGTGGGCTTAATCTCACCGGCTTCCACGCCTATATGCCTGGCTATAATTTGACTGATGTTTGAAAATGACATTTTCTTCCCCTCACCCTTCTTATTTTTTAGCCTTTGGTCCACCTAATGAGCTGAGCGCCATAGGTCAACCCGGCTCCAAAACCAACGATAATAAAAAGGTCTCCTTTTTGCAGTAAGCCTTGGCGGGACATCTCGTCCAAGGCCAAAGGTATACTGGCTCCGGATGTATTGCCATAGTATTGAATGTTTACGTAAAATTTTGCTTGGTCAACACCGAGTTTTTTGGCAGCGGCCGCCACTATGCGGGTATTGGCCTGATGCGGGATAATGTATTTAATGTCTTCCAGGGTATAGCCGGTATTCGTCAATACTTTCTCGATATACTCCGGTATGATGCGCACCGCAAATTTAAAAACTTCTCTGCCGTTCATTAAGGTATAGCTCGGTCGCTTTTCTGTTGAGCAGGCGCTAAACTTGTTTTGCAGCGGAACAGCCGGACATTCCAAATGGCCAGCTCCGCTACCGTCTGAGCGAATAAGTTCGGATATAATTCCTTCTGCTCCTCGGCGCAATACGGCAGCACCGGCTCCGTCGGCAAACAGGACACAAGTGTTGCGGTCCTCCCAGTCTATAATCTTGGAAAAAACCTCTGCCCCGAGGACTAAAGCAGTTCTATACATCCCTGTCTTCAGGAACTGACCGGCTATGCTTAAGCCAAATATAAAGCCGGTACAAGCGGCACTGATGTCAAAACTGACGGCCTTGACCGCTCCAATTCGCTGTTGGATTAGACAAGCAGTCGAAGGAAAAAAATAGTCCGGGGTAACTGTCGCCACGATGAGCAAATCAATCTCTTCCGGCGCGATATGAGCATCTTCGAGGGCCCTTTGCGCCGCTTTGACAGCCAATTCAGTAGTATTTTCCTCCAGCGAAATCCTTCGTTCTATAATCCCGGTACGTTCTCTAATCCATTGATCACTGGTATCAACAAATTTTGCCAGGTCATCATTACTGACCCTGTGTTCAGGTACATAGCTTCCTGTCCCAATTATTTCCACATTGTACATCTTTTTTTATCCTTTTGCGCTTATTTATTCTCAGTATATGCAGGTTTGTCTACCCCTGATTTTGAACTTTTTGCTCAAATTATTTTATATTAAGAGAATATTTCTCCTGAAAAAGTATATGCAGTTTTTCCAAAGAAGCGATTAGGATCCGCTCTCGGTCAGCCAAACCTTGCATTACTTTTTTAACCATATCCAAATGAAATTTCTCATGTATTCTATAAGCAATTTTTCCGGGTTTGGTTAAACTGACTTTAACCAAGCGGCGGTCACTTTCATCTCTCTCCCGAATCACATAACCTTTTTTGACCAAATTATTTATGGTGGCTGTCACAGCGCCGATGGAAATACTCAAAGCGGTCGCCAGCTGGGACATGGTCTTGGCGCTATACATGCCAATAGCTTCTATGGTGTGGATTTCGGAAATAGATAGATCTTTAAGTGGCCCTTTTTTAATCTCATGTTCCTCTATAGCTAAGACCTGGCGAAGGGTTTTAGCCAATAGTTCATTCAACACTAAGCTGATTGATTTTTCCATTGCCCCTCCCCTTCCTCTTACATATCCAAATATTAACCCATATATAATTTGATTGTCAAACATTTTAACAGTCAAACTAAGTCTTTTTTTTCGTCTTTCTCTGGCATAAAGGGCTAAAAATTACTAAAAAACAACCCTTTTTTAATTTTTTTGTCTGATAAAAACCCTTGTTTTAGGCTGTCCTTCAGGCAAACGGACAAGAAAAAGCAACATATGATATAGAAAAAACAGAATAATTACACAGGAGTGAGCTTATGTCAACATGTCCGCGAGGTACTATCCGGTATACTGTTAAAGCAGGCGATACTTTTTATGCTCTCGCCCAAAGATTTAATACCACTATTACAGCTATTTCTTCCGTGAACCCTGGGGTTAACCCTAATAATCTGCGAGTTGGTCAGCGCATTTGTATTCCTGTTCGCAGGACGGTCACTCCCTGTCCACCAAGTAGCAGATATGTGATTCAACCCGGTGATACTTTTTCTAAAATCTCGCAAAGATATGGGATCCCTTTAAGATTATTATTGTCTCTTAACCGAGGGGTCGACCCGAATAACCTCCAGATAGGTCAAATTATTTGCGTACCAAGAAGACGCAGGCGCTCGAGGTAACAGCACTCGAGATAAAACATGCTCATAAAATTCTGCTGTCAGGCCCAGATTCTGGCAGCAATTTTTTTGTTAATTTTTTTGCAAGTCTTTTTGTGGATTAAGAGCTTAGTTAAATTAGCAGTAAGCAAATTAGATTATGAGTCTTAGGCTTTGTTATAGGAAGAAAGATATAAGCAAAGATAAAACAAACAAGTTCCACAAGGCTTCGATAGCGGCTAGAATCTGAATCTCCGCTCTCTCCGGAGAGATATTAAATGATTCGCCGATTGAAATATAGCCAATGCTTAAAGCTATAAAAGAAAGTACTTGGGTTGTTGGCGTGTCGCCTATGGTGCCGGAAAAAGTGAAGGGATAGAGAGTATAAGTCAGATTGTAAAGCAGCGCAAAAAAGGCAATCATCAGTAACACAGTGGGGATAACAATTCCAAAACGCCTTTTACCCTTGTTGGAGTTTAATACTTGCAAAATATAACTGCCTGTAGCTAGGGAGCTTATAATCGCGTAGATATTTAGGAAAAAGATAAATTTCGCATAGCCATCGGTAAGAGAATGGCTAAAATAACCGTAACCCACTACTAACCCGGCAGCCACCCCAACAACAGCCGGCAACAAGTATAAAGGGTTTGGTTCGACTGCCGTAATTCCGTAAGGATTAGTATCCCTCGCCGCCGAGTCCGAAAAACGTTCAGGGTAAGACGCTGGCTGCCGGTAATCTAAGAACCTACAATTTTTATTTGTTCGGGAACAAAATACTCCGCTGTAAATGTTATACATAGCCATCGTTCCTCCCCTAAAAGCTATCATTCGGTATAGCATATGCAGAGTTAATAAAAATAACTACCATTTTATGGCATAAAAAATAGGAAGTCTAAAAGCTTCCGTTCTTTAGCATGTATCTGGGCCGAATTTATCCAGCCTTTGATTTATCTTAATCTAACTTTACTAACCAGTTCTTTAAAACTACCCAACTTTGTAAGAATAATTGCTTAAGTTAATCAGCCAGGAAATCAGAAAGAATACAGTATTGCACAATACAATGGTTGCCCCGGCAGCGGTTCCCCAATAATAAGAGATAAGAAGTCCGACTACGCCGGCTACAAGACTGATTATCACGGACAAAAGGTGATAAACACGCATATTACGGGCCAGATTACGTGCAGCGGCGGCCGGTAAGATTAATAAAGCATTGATTATCAATATGCCGACCCACTGAATCGAAATGGTGACCAAAACAGCTACCAAAGCCATAAAAAGGCTCTCCGTTAACAGGACTTTAACGCCACGGCTGCGAGCCATTACCGGGTTGATACTAACCAACAAAAGTTTATTAAACATAAAGTACCAATAGACCAACGCCAAGCCAAACACTAAAGCTAAAGCGATAATTCCTTCGGAGGTAATACTAAGAATATCTCCGATTAAATAGCGCGAGTATTTAGCAAAGCCACCGCCCCGGGACAAAATCACAATCCCCAGAGCCATTGCCGAAGATGACAAAACCCCGATTATGGTGTCTGTGGAGACATTGCTTGTCCTTTTTAAAAAGGAAAGGGCGAGAGCCATCAGTAAACCAAAGGCCAGCATGGAGATCAGCGGATCCCTGAGACCGATAATAACTCCGAGCGCAATCCCGGCCAGAGCCGAATGGCCTAGGCTATCCGAAAAAAAAGCCATCCTATTATTTACGACCATGGTCCCCATCAGGCCGAAAATCGGAGTAATCAAAATTACCGCCAATAAAGCCTGGTTCATAAACTGATGCTGAGACCACTCAAAGGGTAAAAAGCTTAGCAGGTTAGACCACACGGACATCCTCTACCTCCATAGATATTAGGCCGAATAATCGCCAACTTTGGATTTAAATTTGATTTTAAACTTTTCATCCTCAAATACTTCAGCCGGAGTACCGCTAGACTGAACCGTTTTGTTTAAATAAATCATCCTTTGCGAATACTTAGCAGCAAGCTCCAGGTCGTGAGAAACTATGATAGCTGCAAAGTCATATTGCTTAACCAAGCTTTGGACGAGCTTGTAAAATCCTTCGGAGTCACTTTGGTCAACTGCTGAAAAAGGCTCGTCCAATAGCAGCAAGTCCGGAATCGGATGCAAGGCCAAAGCAAGCAGGACCCTCTGCAACTCCCCGCCGGATAAATCACCGAGACGTTTGGAAATCAGATTGTCGGCTTGAACTATCCCAAGGTAGCGCTCGGTTTTACTTTTAATTTTACGTCCATAGCCCAACCAAACAGGTCTCTTAGTCAGGCTGGCTGCAAATAGATCCATTACGCTAACCGGGGAGCTGTGGTCAAAGTCCAATTTCTGCGGGACATAACCGATTTTGGGCTTTGCACTCTTCCGTCCGGGCAGAGCATAAATAAATTTTCCTTCATAAGGGATGTCTCCGATCAAAGCTTTAAACAAGGTGGTTTTGCCGGCCCCGTTCGGACCAATCAAGGCTGTAAGTTCTCCATTGTGAATATGTAAGTTGACGTTTTTCAGAATCTGCGTTCCGGATCTCTGCACGCTCAGATTCTCGATTATAAAACATTTCATTCAGCTAAGGCCTCCCGTAAGGTTTGCAAATTCTGCTCCATCGCCTGAAGGTAGGAGTCCGCATCAAGCGGTCCACTGGTGGCCGGATTCAGTAAATAAACTTTAGCGGCCGTCTCTTTCGCAATAGTTTCAGCTGCTGCCCGCCTGGACTCATCGCTTATGAAAATAGCTTTGACCTCGTTTTCCTGAATTTTTTCGATTGCCTGGGCTAACTCCCGGGCACTCAGTTCTGAGCCATGGTCGCCTTGGACAACTGCCACAACATTTAAATTAAATTCCTCGGCGAAATAAGCAAAAGCATCTTGGAAAACCACAATATTTTTCGAGCTTAAGTTTTTAAGTCCCTGCTCCATCCTGGTCCGCAAAGCTTCAAGTTTAGCTACATATTCAGCTGCATTTTTTGTATACTGCTCCTTATTGGCCGGATCCAACAGGCAGAGTTTTTCTGCGATTTCTTGGACTTGTTCTATAGCCAAACTAACACTCAGCCAAGTATGAGGATTCAGGTTATCGTGACTAGGAGAGTGAGCCTGCGCGTTAGCATGACCATGATCGCTTTCGTGCTCGTGCTCGCTATCTACCAGCACAGCTAATTGGAGATTGGCCGTAGAGTCTATAACCTGCAGGTTCGGGAGATTCTCAAAAACTCTGCTCAGGTAATTCTCCATACCTAAGCCGTTAATTATAAAAATATCACTTTTTTCCAAAAGCTTCAAATCCGAAGTCGAAAACTGAATATCGTGAATACAACCCACATCGGGCGGAGCTATATTGACTAGTTCCACCCCTGGAACATCTTTGGTCAGGTTCAAAGCCATGATGTAAATAGGATAAAAAGAGGTTGCAATGGTTAAGCCGGTATCTTCCGAAGCCTCGGTGACAGCAGCCTGTTTGGTTAAGTTGTAACCGCCGAAAAACACCAGTAGCGCAATTAGCAAAATGACCAATGCTATTAGCGGTTTTTTTAAACTAAATGTGTTCACGCCAGTGCCTCCTAGACTTTGCTTACTGGGCGAACAGTAAGCTCTTTTTGCTCCTATTCTTTCCAGCTTGGGTTTTTTCAAACCCCTACCCTTTTCCACTTTACCACTTGATTCCTAAGTTAGCAATTAAAGTATTATTAATTTTAGGTAATATATTCTATATATTCCTAATTTAAAGAAGAATCAATCCAGTAAAGAGGAATAAATCTAGATTATCTGGCACCTTATGGTGGGTTTGTACATATCATAGAATAACAAGTCCATATCTCCGCTTCCTTCAGACGCTCTTAGCGTCTAATTTTTTAGTCAAGAGACATTTTAATAAATTTGGTGTACCATTTTTTGGAATATATCATAGACTATTACTGTCAAAACAATTGGATAAATAAGGAAAGTCCATTGACAGATAATCTTAGAAGGAGGTCTTCAATATGTCTCTCGGCCGTAGAAGCGAGTGCGGTATCGCTATAGTTGTGGTAATCGTTCTTTTATTAATCGCTTTGGGGATTGTATTCTAAATCAACTTAAAGCTTGGATAATTTACCGAATCATTATTTATCAGTGATCATCAGATTCAAAAGATATTAAGGAGGTTGTTTTATGCACGGTTATGGTTATGGAGGAGCTAATTGGGGAACCGGCGCAGGCATTATTGCCATCGCAGTTTTAATCCTTATCGCCCTTGGCGTTATTTTCTAAATAACTTCTGAAAACCAATTCTTCTAAAGAGTTTCCTGAAAAGCCATTTATCCTTTCTGGTTGATTATTATAAGGTAGTGGGGGCTGTTGCAAATAAGCCAACATAGTAGTTTGGCGCAATAGCTCCTTTTTTGATCGCAGAAAAGCCAGAAAAATATAATTGTGCATTACCCGCTCATCACGTGACGAAGCTGTTCACTTGCTGCTACAGCTACAAACATACTATTAAAGAAATATAAAATGTGAACATATCTTACTTAATTTTGTCAATAATAAAGGTGAAATAAAATTTTTGGAGGTACGAAGATGAGCAAAATTAAATGTACAGTATTGGAATGTGCCTATAATAAAAATGTCATGTGCCACGCCCCAATGATTCAAGTTAATCATAACGGCGTTAAACATTCTTCGGGGTCGCGGGAAACTCAGTGTGAAACTTTCAAGCCAAAGGGTTTATAAGACTATTAACTTACGTCAATAGCGGCATAGCACACATCACTTAACGGATATTTAGTAACATCTGTGCTAACCTTATGCCGTCATTTATTTTCAAAAATAAACACGTCTTCAATGCTTACTTCGAAGAAACGGGATATCTGGAAAGCAAGTTTAAGGGACGGGTCATATCGTCCCTTTTCGATGGCATTTATTGTGGCCCGGGTAACTCCCAGTTTTTTTGCCAATTCTTCCTGGGTGAGGTCGTGCATTGCCCGGTAGACTTTTAACCGATTTTTCATTATCTAAACCTCTCCAAAACTATCAAGGTGGTGAGCCAAAAAAGTAGTCCTGCAGTCAAAACACCTACCCATAAACTTAATTGGTTAAGCTCAATCCAGGGCTGTAAAAGCGCTCCTATGATCAGGAGATTAAGAAAGACAAATGACCAAAAACCCGACCAGGCATAATGCAGCAAGTTTCTTTCATCCGTTACCGGGGTTTTAAAAAACTCTTTGCTGCCAAAGCTCATTGTCAGAAAGAGGACAGTAATAACTCCCAAAACATAAATTCCAATTATGCCCCACCCGGTAAGATGAATAGAAAACATAGAAAGAAAAAGTGAAATCAAGCCTACCAGCACAATAGGCGCACTAATAACAAACAGAACCGTTCCTAGCCGTCGGACAATTAAATTTTTCGGTGCTGCAACAATAAAAAACGCTATAACAATCCCAATAAAGGCCCCTAATACCTGCCCTGGATGTATAACACCTTTCCAAAAAAATTGAACTGCGATATTAGTAATAAGGTAGACAACCAAGAACACCGTAAACCAGACGAGTTTATTTTTCATAGTGGAGTCTCCTTTTAAAATTTGTATTTTAATTGTATAACAAACTATTCTAAATGTAAATATAATTTTACATTTAGAATAGTATTCTTTACATTTTTACACCGGTTGCAACATTGTTTGTCCGAAGAATACCGCTTATAATTGATGCCAAGGAGGCTTATGCACATGAAAAATATTGATTTACGCAGTGATACCGTAACCGTACCCACTCCGGAAATGTACGAAGCGATGACTACGGCCAAATTAGGTGATGATGTTTATGGAGATGACCCAACAGTACGGGAACTCGAGGAATATTCCGCCGAACTGTTAGGAAAAGAGGCCGCCCTATTTGTGCCCAGCGGAACCTTTGGCAATCAGCTGGCTATTTTTACCCATTGTGAACGGGGTGACGAGGTAATCTTAGGTGAGGACTGCCATATAGTCGCTTATGAGGTTGGAGCGGCAGCAGTGATTGCCGGAGTACAACTCCGAGCTCTACCGACATTTAAAGGGCAGATGGAGCCGGCCGCAGTGGAAGCAAGGATTCGAGGAGAAAACATCCACTACCCTAAAACCGGCTTGATTTGTTTGGAAAATGCCTATTCCAACGGCAGGGTTGTTTCTGTTGAATATATGCAAAGAATTTTTGCTATAGCTCAAAAACATAATATCCCTGTCCACTTGGACGGAGCCAGAATTTTTAACGCAGCCCTTAGTTTAGGGGTCGAAGCCAAAGAGCTGGCCGTTTACGCTGATTCCGTAATGTTTTGCCTTTCTAAAGGGTTGTGCGCGCCGGTCGGTTCCATATTGGCCGGTACGCGGGATTTTATTACCGCCGCCCGTAAGAAAAGAAAATTAATGGGTGGAGGGATGCGGCAAGTCGGAGTCTTAGCTGCACCTGGGCTGGTGGCGCTAAAGAAAATGATCCCACATCTGGCCGAAGACCACAAGAAGGCCAAGCTTTTAGGGGCTGAGCTGGCTAAAATACCCGGAATCAAGGTCTTTAGCGAAGATATTCAAATAAATATGGTATTTATCGACATATCCGCAACCGGATATGATCCGGACCTTTTGGTTAGCGAGCTCTACAAAAAAGGAATTAAAGTAAACGGTGCGAATAATGGTATAATGCGTTTTGTGACCAATTACTGGGTAAGCCGGGACGATATTTATTATGTTGTGAATTGTTTGAAAGAAATTTTAGCAAGTTCAAGTCAATACGATAAATCTTGATAAATCTTGATAAATCTTGATAAATCTTTAAATTATATAAATTTAATAAATTTTAAAGTTAATAAGCCTTAAGGGTAATAAGCTTTAAAGCTAAAAAATCTTAAATTCAATAAATCTTTGAGTTAATATACTTTTATTGCGGGAGGTTAGTGCAGATGCAAAAATTCGTAAGATTTGAAAAGGACGGCCAAGCGTTCTACGGTCTACTTAAAGAACATGATATTTGCGTACTCGAAGGGGATATTTTTACCGAGTATACGGAAACAGAGCTTACATATAAGCTTCAGGACGTAAAGTTGCTTACTCCATGTGAGCCGAGCAAGGCGGTCTGTGTGGGGCTGAACTACCGCAGCCATGCGATCGAAATGGGTATGACTTTACCGGAGGAACCAATTCTTTTTTTAAAACCCTCGACCAGTGTTATTGCCGCTAACGAAAATATCATTTATTGGCCAGGTATTTCCCGCCTGGATTATGAAGCTGAATTGGCAGTGGTAATTGGGAAAAAAGCGCATAATGTGCCGGAAAAAGAAGCGCTGGATTATGTTTTAGGCTATACTGCCGGCAATGACGTAACAGCCAGGGATCTACAGAAAAAAGACGGCCAATGGACCAGAGCCAAGGGTTTTAACAGCTTCCTACCACTCGGGCCGGCCATAGTCACCGATGTTGACCCTAGTAATTTAAGTGTGCAAGCTTTTTTGAACGGTGAACTCAAACAAAACAGCAATACGGCCGATTTGATCTTCCCGGTGCCTTATCTGGTCAGTTATATTTCCCGAATAATGACTCTGCTGCCCGGTGATGTGATTCTTACCGGTACTCCGGAAGGAGTCGGGCCGATGCAGCCCGGAGACAGGATTGAAATCAGAATAGAACATATCGGTTCTTTAATAAATAAAGTAAAACGTCCGTAAACGGTCCAATCTTTCTGTCGTTTTTAGCCTACGTCAATCAATTCCTTAACTACTGTTATAAAAAGACTGCGAAGACTTGCCAATCGGATGTATAAGAAGCTGTCCAATTGGCAAGTTAATATAATATGTTAAGGAAAGCGACGTTTTTTAACAGATTATTGTTTGACAAATTGCCTTTTAACAAATTAAAAATTGCAAACGGCCTGATTTATCTTTTGACCTTTCTCAGCCCGGCACTGATTTTGCTGCTCGCCTATTTTCTAAACGGGATTTATCCCTTTGGGCCGAAAACCGCCTTGATCTGCGATTTAAACGGACAATATATCGACTATTATTCGGCCTATAACGAGATTTTGCGCGGACGAGAAAGCTTGCTTTATTCCTGGCAGGCCGGTTTGGGCTTGAATTTTCTTGGGCTTTTGGCTTATTATCTCGCCAGCCCTTTTTCCTTTTTCATTATATTCTGGCCCAAGCAGCATTTACCTGAAGCCTTATTAGCGATAATTCTGCTGAAAATAGGAGCGGCCGGGTTAACCTTTGCGTTTTTTACCCGGTTCAAGTTCAAAATAACCGGCTTGCCCTTAGTCTTTTTTGCCGCTTGCTACGCCTTAATGGCCTACTGCGTTGTCTATACCTTTAATCTGATGTGGCTGGACGGAGTTGTCTTTTTGCCGCTGGTTTTGTACGGGATAGAGCAACTGCTTCAAAAAGGCCGCTATCTTTTTCTAACCGGCAGCCTGGCATTGGTTTTCCTGGCCAATTACTATATTTCTTATATGGTCGGGTTGTTTGCGCTGTTCTATTTCCTGGCCGGCTATTTTACTAAGTATTCTCCGGTCAAACTGAAACTTTTGGGGACCAAGCTGGCTAAATTTTTCTTTGCCGCGCTGCTGGCGGCCGGTTGCGCCGCTTTTTTGCTTTTGCCTACATATCTGGCCCTTAAGCATAGCTACGGCCGTTTGGATCCTTCGATTTTCCGTTGGGATATTAATTTCGCCTTGTTCGACCTTTTAGGTAAGACCCAAATCGGAGCATATGACACTTTAAGATATGCCGGGTTACCGAATATTTATTGCGGCTTACTGACCCTGCTGCTGGTTCCGCTGTATTTTTTAAACAACAGAATTCCGGTCAAGGAAAAGTTAATCTACTTTGGCTTTCTCTTTTTCTTAATTCTGAGTATGAATTTTAGCAATTTGAATTTTATGTGGCATGCCTTTGATCGGCCTAATGGGTTTCCGTACAGATATTCTTTTGTCTTCTCCTTTCTGCTGCTTTTCCTGGCGGTAAAAAGCTTCCGCTATCTGGAATATGTAAATAGGGCAAAAATATTTAAGGTTTTAGCCGGCTGGTCACTACTGATTGTCCTGCTGCAAAAACTGGAGTACGGCTTTCTCTCTGACAAGCTGTTAACAGGCGGCCTTATTTTGATGTTTATCTATAGTGTACTTTTAGCCTGGGGATTTCGAGCAGACCGGGAACTTCAGACATCTGCAGATTTACGTAAAAAAGCGGTCACAGCGCTGCTAGCCTGCTTTTTGTTGTTGGAGCTGACGGTTAATACTTGGTATGTGCTGGGACAAATGGACCGGGAATTCCAGTATAAAACGAGGCAGCAGTATGCCAACCCCTTAGAAGGAATGGGCGAAATTGTCACCGCGATCCAAGCCCAAGATCAAAGTTTCTACCGCCTGGACAGAATTGGCGGCAGATCTTTTAACGACCCGTTGAACTTGAATTATGCCGGCATCGCCCATTTCAGTTCCATGTCCGATCCCAAGCTATTCATGTGCTTAAGGCAACTGGGTTTTTTGGCCACCTCCAGCTTTAAAGCTCTCAATTTTGCCGGTTCGACACCGGTAACCGAATCCTTACTTGGCATTAAATATGTAATCTCCGGCCAAGACAAAAGTCTGGGCTACACGGAAATAATCAATAACGGTGTTTGGCGCGGGTTTCAAAATAACTATGCTCTGCCTTTAAGCTTTTTGGTCAGCGATACTATCCTGGAGTTTGAATATACCAAAGATAACGACCCTTTTAGTTTGCAAAATAAATTAATAAATATGGCCCAGGGGCGAACCGAACAGACCGGCCTTCAGCCTTACTTTACCCCTATTCCGCTGAAAAGTACCAAATTAACCAATGCTAAAATCCTTACGGAAAACGGCCGGGAAACTCTAGCAATTATTGATAAGAGCGAAACGGCCTCAATAGAATTCACCGTAGTCAACCCCGTTGCCCAACAAGTGTACGTCTGTTTCGCAATCGTTAACAATGAAATTAAGCTCTTTTTAAACGATGAACAGCTTACGGGTTACCTGCCGGTATATAATAAGAGGATTGTGGATCTCGGCTTTCACCCTGCAGGCCAAGAGCTGAGAGTAAAACTGGTTTTTGCCGAGCAGGGTTTTGCCATGCCGGATAAATACTTTTACGGTTTAACAGAAGCCAAGCTGGCCGAAGCCTTAAAACCTTTACACAGTTCCGTTCCGCAGGATATCCAGGTGGCGGGTACTTCGGTTAGGATAAAGGTCAATGTTCCGGATAAGCAGCGACGCCTGCTTTTTACCTCAATCCCCTATGACCCCGGCTGGCAGGCTTTTGTTGACGGTCAACGTGCTCCGCTTATAAAAATTGCCAAGGTTTTTATCGGGCTAGAATTAAGCGAAGGACAACATGAAGTCTTATTAAAATTTAGCCCGAAAGGCTTTCTTCCTGGCCTACTGCTTAGCGGCATAAGCCTAACAATATATGTAGGACTAATTGGGCTTCAAATTGCTAAAAATAAAATAACCTGATAATACAGATGGCACTAGATAATACCAGTAAATAACTTACAGATTACTTAAGGTTATTCTTTACTTTTAATGGATTTTTGGTTATACTTAAGGAAACTCGTATTCATGTGGATTCTAGAAGACCTTCTCGATTGCCCTAAGGCTCAGGGAAGATGTCGAACGAACTTCCCTTGTAGTAACGGGTAATAAAATCTAGGAGGTCATTTAATGTATAATGACAAGACTTTAACTTGCAAAGAGTGTGGAATGGATTTCGTTTTTTCCGCATCGGAGCAAGAATTTTACGCTGAGAAGGGGTTCACCAATGAGCCTGGCCGTTGTCCTTCTTGCCGTGCTGCCAGAAAGGCTCAGAACAGAGGCGGTCGTCCACAAAGGGAAATGTTCCCTGCTGTTTGCTCAGCTTGTGGCAAAGAAACCACAGTACCCTTCCAACCTTCCGGCGACAAACCTGTTTACTGCCGTGATTGTTACCAACCCCGTCGCGCTAGTTGGTAAACTGAAATTAAAGGAGCTGTTCACAGCTCCTTTTTTTATTTGGATTCTTTTTCGTTTGGCAACAACTCCTTTTTAAATTTTAACGCAGCATCATCCTGATATTTTCCGCTTTATAACTCTGAAGATTGAAATCGCGGAAGGTTTTCTGCAGTGCT
>JAAYSI010000250.1 GCA_012524045.1 Peptococcaceae bacterium
CCCAAGCCGTTAATAACTATTTACTGGACCAGGAACACGAGGAATTTGTTCGCCTTCTTAAAAGGTTTTTGGCTAAACAACGGAAAGTATATGATATTTTACATTTAGTCCTAACTGAAAAAGGAGAAGCGGTTTTCTATGACGATTGTGGCCGCAATCTCAATAAAGATTGTTTTGAAGATAAATGGATTCAACTGGAAATGCATGAAGATTTTTTAATCGGCTCAATCCTAACATGTGCTCCCCATAGCCTAGTAATTCATAGGCAAGCAGAACATTATACGGGGATGGTTAGGATTATTGGAGAAGTATTCGAAGATAGAATGAGCTTTTGTCAGGGCTGTAATCTTTGTACATTAAATGATTGACAAGTCTAGCCCAACTGATATAATCTATTGTAATAGAAATATCGGGCTTTAAGTTCGACTACATTCAAGAAAAAGCTAATGCGATGAAGGGGACAGTACTCAGATACCAAACCATGCAGAGAGAAATGCCTTAGGCTGAAAGCATTTCTGTAGTATCTGAAGGAAAACCACCCCTGAGTACCTTGCTGAATTTGAAGTAAGCAGGTCGTCTTGTCCGCGTTAAGGATTTAGAGGGGAATTATTTGTCGAGTCTCTAGTTCGGCAGAAATTCCTGAATTTGGGTGGAACCACGAGTTTTAACCCTCGTCCCAGAGCGGGCGAGGGTTTTTTGCTTTGTATAACCGTTTAATTAGCTAAACATGATGTTGATATTAAGGAGTGAACAAAAAATGATTAATTTGACTCTTAAAGACGGCTCGGTGAGACAAGTTGCTAAAGGGACAACCCTCTATGAACTGGCTTCATCTCTATCCCAAGGTTTGGCCAGGGTGGCTGTTGTTGGTAAAGTAAACGGAGAGCTTAAAGATTTAGACTATGCTTTAACTGAAGATGCCGAAGTAGAAATTCTGACTTTAGACAGTGAAGAAGGCCTAGAGGTATTGCGCCATTCGACCTCCCATTTACTGGCTCAAGCTGTAAAAAATCTTTTCCCCGGAACGATACTTGGCATAGGACCAGCTATTGCCAATGGTTTCTACTATGATTTCGACTCGGAACACACTTTTACTCCGGAAGACCTAGCTAAAATTGAAGCTGAAATGCAAAGACTCGCTAAGGAAGATAATAGCTTTAAATGTAAGCTGATTTCTAGGGAGGAAGCCATTCAATATTTCCAGGATAGTGGTGAAAAATATAAAGTTGAACTTATAAATGACTTGCCGGAAGATGCTCAAATCTCGCTGTATACGCATGGTAATTTCACGGACCTTTGTGCCGGCCCCCATGTACCATCTACTAAAATGTTGAAAACATTTAAATTGCAAAGCGTAGCTGGTGCCTACTGGCGGGGTAGTGAAAAAAACAAGATGTTACAGAGAATTTACGGACTGGCTTTTGCCAAAGCATCTGATCTAAAAGATTATCTCTTTAAATTGGAAGAAGCCAAAAGACGGGACCACCGTAAACTCGGGATGGAACTTGACCTTTTCAGTCTGCATGATGAAGGACCGGGCTTTCCGTTCTTCCATCCCAAGGGTATGGTTTTAAGAAATATTCTTGAAGATTTTTGGAGTAAAGAACACCAGAAAAGAGGTTATGTCGAAGTCAAGACTCCTATTATTTTAAGCAGAACTCTTTGGGAACAATCCGGACACTGGGATCATTATAAAGAAAATATGTATTTTACAAAGATCGATGATCAGGACTATGCGATTAAACCGATGAATTGTCCTGGCGGCATGATTATGTATAAGACTAAGCTCCGGAGCTACCGGGATTTACCGATTCGCTGCGGGGAACTAGGCCTGGTACACAGACATGAGCTGTCCGGCGCATTACACGGCCTATTAAGAGTTAGGAATTTTACCCAGGATGATGCTCATATTTTTATGTTACCTTCGCAGATCAAAGATGAAATTATCGCTGTGATTGAACTGGTAGATTATTTTTACAAGATATTCGGTTTTGAATATCATATAGAATTATCCACCCGTCCCGAAGATTCGATGGGTTCGGATGAGGCCTGGGAAATGGCGACCAAGGCTTTAGAGGAAGCATTACAGGCTAAAGGTATGGATTATAAGATCAATCCGGGCGACGGTGCTTTTTATGGACCCAAAATTGACTTCCACCTCAAAGATTGCCTAGACAGAACCTGGCAGTGCGGAACAATTCAGTTGGATTTTCAAATGCCGGAAAAATTTGATCTGACTTATATTGGCGAAGATGGGGAGAAACATCGTCCTGTGATGATTCACAGGGTGGTCTACGGTAGTATAGAACGCTTTATTGCTCTATTGATTGAACATTATGCCGGTGCTTTTCCGACCTGGCTCGCTCCGGTGCAGGTCCGAATTCTGCCAATTAGCGATAAACACAATGCCTATGCGCAAAAGGTCCAGAGTATCTTAAAAGATCAAGGAATTAGGGTTGAGCTTGATACCCGACGAGAAAAAATAAATTATAAAATTAGAGAAGCTCAAACCGAAAAAATTCCATTTGCTCTGGTAGTAGGAGATAAGGAAGCTGAACAAGAAACCGTGGCAGTCCGTCGCTATGGCCAAAAAGATAC
The DNA here is from genome assembly GCA_012524045.1 of Peptococcaceae bacterium. Lineage (GTDB taxonomy): Bacteria > Bacillota > Desulfitobacteriia > Desulfitobacteriales > Syntrophobotulaceae > JAAYSI01. The sequence goes on from JAAYSI010000250.1 coordinate 2,599, forward strand.
CAAGGTACTCAGTGTAGAGGATTTTCAAGCTCTGATCTTGGATGAAATAAATACGAAGAGGACAGGGTTGTAAAACGATCAAGGTCAAGATAATTTAAACTGCCATAAGGTGGTTCAAAGAAATTTAGTGACCCCCAATCATTAGGCTTTGGTCTAATTTTTGGGGGTTACCTCATTTATAACGATCGTTGCCAGCAAGTCGATAATGGGCAATTCTATTTATTGATAACTGCTCAAAAAATAAATAAGCCTTAAGGGTTTAAGAAGTTTTGTAAGAAAATTCAAAAAATACTTTTAAAATGGGGCGACTTTTTATATAATTAAAAAAGCCGAATCATTAAACGGTTATGTGAAAATGGTAATTATCCTAAAAGTGTTAGCTAAAGGAGATGAATTGGACATTTAAAATAGAGGGGGGGAATTAGCGTGAGAATACAGGATTTTTTTGAGGCATATAAAAACAAAGAAGTCAGTGCGTCGACATTTACTAAAATTAGAGACCAGTGGGGATACTTTTTGGAGGGCAGGGAGGTGGATACTCAGCTTGTACCCCGGGAAGTGTTTGCTGCTTGGCAAAGGAGCAAAGAATATGGTGTTGACCCTTACAATCTGAAATCCCATCCGGTAGATCCTTCCCAAAAAGAGTACCAGGATTATCAGCAGCTTTTGGAAAAATATAAATTCTTCTTTACTAGAGCTGCTGAACTTGTAAAAGAAGACGGCTTCTCATTTTCCCTCAATACTGTCCAGGGTTTATCTCAGATTATTTCTAATAATATAGGACTTTCTTTTCCGGGCTTTATTGGAAATTGCTCGGAGAAAACCGTTGGCCTTTCAGCCAGCATTATTGCCAAACGCCTAAATGAGCCTGTTGTTATTTACAATCCCTTTTTCTATCGTCAGGATTATTTCCGGAATGTTAATTCAGCGGCCGCTCCGATTCATAACGAGAAAAAGGAGCTAATTGGCTGTCTGACTTTGAATTACTTTTATCCGGAACAGTCCGTTCAAGCTTATGGTTTAGTATCTTTACTCAGCCAAATATTTGACAGTCTTTATCTGCCCATGGTCAACGGCTATGAAGAATATGTACGTCAGTTGCTTGATTGTCTCCCTCAGGGAATTGTTTATACAAATAATAAAGATAAAGTTGAATTTTATAACGATAAAGTTTTAGAGATTTTAAACATTAACAAAAATGTAGAAGCAGCCGCCGAGATCAGCAAACATCTGGCCAAATATGGAATAGGACTAGACACTAAGGCTAAAGGAAAGCGGACCGCTGGCGGGAAAACGGTTGATTTTAAACTAAGATGTGACGAACTTAAAGATAAAATAAAGGATTCTAGTTTTAAGTTTATACAAATCGAAAAAAATGAAAAAAATGCTCCAACCACTAAAACAAGTACGAGAAAACGCCATAGTGAAGAACTATTCACATTTGAGCAAATAATCGGTGAAAGTGCTCTAATTCAGGAAGCTAAAAGGGTTGCTCTTAAAGTTGCCAAAACGTCAGTGCCGGTGCTGCTCCATGGTGAAACCGGGACCGGTAAAGAAATGTTTGCCCAAGCAATACATATGGCTAGCCCCCGCCGGCAAGGACCATTTATTGCAATCAACTGCGGCGCCTTGCCCGGGGAATTAGTAGAGAGTGAACTGTTTGGCTATGAAGAGGGCTCATTTACCGGAGCGTTGAAAGGCGGTAAGATCGGTAAAATTGAAGCGGCTTCCGGAGGTACTCTATTTCTCGATGAAGTTGAGAGTATGCCGTTAAAAGATCAGATTAAACTTTTGCGAGTTCTGTCAACCCGAAAGGTCCAAAAGATTGGAAGCACAAAGGAGCTTATGGTTGATATCCGTTTAATAACTGCGACCAAAACCGACTTACTAAAACTAGCGGACGCAGGCCAATTCCGGGAGGATTTATTCTATCGTATTAGTACATTTATAATTGAGCTTCCACCGCTGTGTAAAAGAAAAGAGGATATCTTCGACTTGGCTCAAAGCTTTGCCGATAGAATTGCTCAAAAATACGGCCTTGGTGACATTGAGATGGACGAAGAGTTCATCAGGGCTCTAGAAAGTTATTCTTGGCGTGGAAATGTCAGAGAACTGGAACATGCTATCGAAAGGGCAATTATTATGCTTGGCGAGAATAATAAATTGTGTTTAGAGCATTTGGCAGATAAAATTCAAGAATCCTATAAAGAACAGACCGTCCAAAAACTTGTCGACCAAGCTATCGAAAAGAGCAGTAATAAACAAGGTTTATTAGCTTTAGCTGAAAGGATGGTAATTGAGCATGTGCTGGAGTCGGTAAATGGCAATATAAGCGCTGCTGCGGAGCAATTGGGAATTAACCGACGAACCATCTACAACAAATTGCAGGAGAAAAATGTATTAAAGGCTATTCGTTAATTAACTCCCTTCTTTATAGTTGTAATGTTAAATTATATTGCTTTAAAACTATCGGGGATAACTTGAAATTAGGAGCATTATCCATGCTCCTATTGTTTGAAAGTAAAAAAGTGCTTTTCTCCTCAAAGCCTAAAGAACAGTGAGAAAAAAAGTACCGGAATTGCTGGGTTGTGTAAAAAAATTTCATTTTTTATTTTGAAGAAAATAATGGTTACCAACCGCTAAAAAGTTGAGAACTAAGGACATTTTTACGGTTGACAAGGAAAAGGAAACCTGGCATGATATTTGCATAAATCATAAGTAGTCTAGGCCTATGACCATAATAAATTTCAATAGCAATATTTTGGCTATGGGTTTTTATTATGCGGTTATAGGTGAGTTTAAAAGGTCAAGACTAAATTTAAGGAGGAGAGTTGCAAGTTAGTATGAGAAAACAAGAGCAAGTTCATAACACCCTAATTTTCCTGGCTTTAGTCATGGTATTCACTGTTGGGATGTTTCTGAGTACCCCTAAGGATGCTCTAGCCTTCCCAGAACTCAGTGAAGACGGAACATGCGTCGAATGCCACCCCGATTTTGAGGTCGCGGAACCGGCGGAACCTGCTGAACCGGCAGAGCCTGCAGAGCCTGCAGAACCGGCTGAGCCAACAGAGCCTGCTGAACCTGCTGAACCAGTTGAACCGACAGCGCCTGAGGAACCAGTTGAACCAGCTCAGCCAACAGAACCGGCGGAGCCGACAGAACCAACTCAGTCAGCAGAACCTGTTGAACCGGCAGAATCGGTTGATCCCGTGGAGGATGCTGATCAGGGCGGAAGCAATGCATTATTGATTGCAGGCTTAGGCGTAGCCGCTTTGGTTATAGCCGGAGCTATTTGGATGGATAGAAAGAGAAAAATAAGATAATTTACTAAGACAACAAGGCTTGTAGAAAGCAAGCGTAGAGTAAGCGAGGTGGGTAAAGAGGTGGGTAAAATGGCAATATTTGGAATGATAACCCCTACCGTAGCAGTTATACTTTTAGTAATTGCGTTAATACTATTTGGGCCTGGGAAACTTCCGCAAATAGGTAAGGGTCTAGGTAAAAGCATTAAAGACTTTAAGTCTGAAGTAAACATGGAATCTGAAGACTCAAAAGTTGCAGATAAGCAAGCCAGTGATTCTGACCACAAAGAGGAAGCTTAACTAGGTTCAGCACTACAAACAAAACACTATGACAAAACGATTATATGGAAGGAGTGGCTAACGGTGGATAGTGCAAAAAAAATATCGATTAGCCGACGTAGTGTCTTGAAAGCGGGAGCCGTGGCTACCTTTGTCTTGGCAACAGGAATAACTCCTACAATGGTTAAGGCTGATACAGCCCAAGATACTCCTAAAAATCCTAATCAGATTGGCTTCATGTATGACCAGAACAAGTGCATCAATTGTAAGATGTGCGCTATGGCTTGTAAGGAGACCAATAATTGGGAAGAGGGTACGGAGTGGCGCCGTGTAATAGTCGGTGGCAAGGATAACAAATATTATTTATCCTATAGCTGCAATCACTGTGAAGATCCTGCTTGTGCTTCGGTATGCCCTGTCTTAGCCTATAAAAAACGGGATAAAGACGGTATTGTCATCCATAATCCTGATGTATGCGTAGGCTGTAAATACTGCATGTATGCTTGTCCCTATCATGTACCGGATTTTAGTACGGCTACCGGCAGAATTAATAAATGTCATTTTTGCTATGAGCGGCAGGATAATGGCGAAAAACCGGCCTGTGTCTCTAAATGCCCAACAGGAGCTTTGAGCTTTGGGGTTCTCTCCGAACTTAGAAAAGCCGCTGGAGCTACCGCTCAATTAGAAGGGATGCCTAGTCCTGATCTTACAAAACCATCTTGGGTATTAATACCAAAAGCATAGGAGGTTTAACAAATGCATCACTGGCATTGGTTAATTGTTATTTATTTGTTTCTAGGTGGACTTGGAGCAGGAGCATATTTAACTTCCTTTGCGGCCGAAAAAGGTTGGTTGGGAAAAAACTCACGCCTTAAGAGAGCAGGCTATTATATTGCCGCACCGGTGGTAGCAATTGGTACTGCTCTGTTAGTACTTGACCTTGGCCAAGGTCTTTACAAACCATGGCTACTTTTCAGACTACTATTCAATTTAGGCTCTGTGATGACCTGGGGTGTTTATATATTATCATTATTTATAATAATCGGACTTATAAAAGCTTTTCTTGTATTTAAAAATAAAACAGCGCCTAGTTGGTTGACCTGGGCAGGTGCAGTTTTAGCTTTAGCAACCGGCGCCTATACCGGTCTCTTACTTGCGGTGGTTAAAGCCATACCTTTCTGGAACTCTTTCTTAATGCCTGTTCTATTTGTGGCATCTGCTTTATCCACTGGCTTGTCGGTTACCGCCTTAACAGCTCATTTTTTGGAGAAGGAAGGCAGTACCGATGCTACTGAAGGGAAAGTGCATTTAGCTTTAGTTATAGTCGAAATTGTCATAGTTGCAATTTTCTTTGGTATGATGGCCGCCGGAGCCAAAGGACCTGTCGGAGCTGAATCGGCTTCCTTAGTAATATCCGGTAAATATGCGATTGTATTTTGGGGCTACTTTATTGCGCTCGGACTGCTGCTACCCTTGGTGGTATTTGGACTTGAATACCAACGTGCGAAGCAGCCTGGGCGTCAAGTGGTGACTGAACCGGCTTCATTGGGGACGGAAATAACCACTACAGCAGAGGGTAGCCAGCAATCCTATCTAGTGCTTGTTACTGATTTAGCAGTGTTGGTTGGAGGATTTGCCTTACGGGCTTTAGTGATTTTCGCAGCACTACCTATTTGGGATGGTAAGCTTCTATAAATGCTGAATAATAACAAATTGCTCCGTATATTATCCTCAATGCGGTTAGGCCTTATCCTTTTAGGGTTATTAGGTGCTGCGTCAGCTATTGGTTCTCTGTTTTCTCTTAAATATTTTTTTGAAACAAAAGCATTTCGCTTGTTGCTTCTCTTGCTTTTAGCTAATATGACTTTATGTGCAATAGGTCAATTGCAAGGCTTTCTTCAGGGTTTCACCCAAAAAGGAAGGCAGCAAAGAGAAACTAATGGTGTTTTTCTCAGAAAAGCAGCTCTTCTAGTTTTACACACCGGGATTGTAATAATCTTAATAGGTGGGTTGGTTAATTCTTTATTGGGGTTTCGCGAACAAGTCCCCTTACTACAAGGTGCTACTGCCGATTTAAAGGTAGAAAAATCGGCAGTCTCTTGTTTTTTGAAGCTTAATGACTTTTGGATAGAATATAATCCTGACGGCTCTGCTGCTCAGTTTTATGCCGATATCAGCCTGGCTTTTGGTAGTGAAAAGGCAATACAGGAAACGATCAGCATTAATCACCCTTTAAAATATAAGGGTTTAAAAATATATCTAATGCAATATATCCATGTCATAAATGTCCAGGGTCAAGCCGATTCCGGCTGGCAGAAAACAGAGCTTCTAGGGGACGGAGAGATCTTTGAATTTCTAGATTCCGCTAAGACAATTGAAATAGTCAGTTATCTACCGAACTATGATCAAGAGTATGGGAACAAAACCAAAACATTAAGACCCGATAACCCTAGAGTCCTTTATAAGATTCACCAGGAAGGCAATCCTTCCAAACTTATGGTGGCAACCTTAGGGGAATTTTTCGAGCTGGAACCGGGGATTTACTATTGCTTTAATGATGTTCAGCCTTATGTTGGACTTATAGTAAAATCAGATCCCGGTTTGCCGCTAGCCGCTCTAGGTGGGCTGATGTTAATGCTTGGAGCGATTCTTTCTTTATATGGAAGAAGCGAAAAAAAGCATGTCCCAGAGCAAGGATAGACCTTCCTTAATTCTTCATATATATTTTTTACGGCTCAGTTATTGAGCCCTTTTTTTTGTCGCAAATCCGAAATATCTTTCTATTTGCAACAAATTCAGGTACAATAAAGGTTGTTAAATTTGCATTTTTATTATTGGTGGAGTTGTAATGGAAAAAAGAATGTTAAGTGATTTTAGGGTTGGTGAGTCTTTCGTCGCTTTTTTGCTGATTCGTAAAGTTGAATGCAGGGTCACCAGCACCGGCAGTAAATATTTGGATATTATTTTAGCAGATTCCAGTGGGGAGCTGGAAGCTCGGCTTTGGGACTGTAGTCCCGAAGATGAAACCCAATTTTCGAAAAATATGCTGGTAAAAGTTCAAGGCAGCATCACTGAATGGCAGGGTAAAAAACAGATTAAAATTGACAGAATTCGCCTGGCGACACAAAGGGATGGAGTGCAGATAGAAAACTTTGTACCAGTGGCACCATATGCTGCAGAAGAAATGTATGCAGAGCTGGAAGAATATATTCAAAAAATTTCTTATGGAAAGCTTCGGGAAACGGTGCAGGTGATTATTGCGGAAGCCGGAGAAAGATTGCTTACCCATCCGGCGGCTGTCCAAAATCATCACTCCGTCAGATCGGGTTTGCTTTATCACACCCTGACCATGCTTAAGGCGGCGGAAAAGTTACTAGAGATTTACCCTTTTTTGGACCGGGATTTGCTTTTCGCCGGCATAATCCTGCACGATATGGCTAAATTAGAGGAATTTGCAGCGAATAATCTTGGCCTGGCCGAAGAATATACCTTCGAAGGGCAGATGCTCGGCCATATTGTTCAAGGGGTTAAGAATATAGCTAAAGCTGCAGCCATAGTTGGCTTAGATGATGAAACAAGCATTTTATTGGAACATATGATACTTGCTCATCATTATGAACCGGAATTTGGCAGCCCGAAGAGACCGATGATTCCCGAGGGCGAAGTCCTACATTATTTGGATATCCTAGATGCCAGAATGTTCGATATGCAAAAGGCTCTAAAAGAGCTATCCAACGGTGAGTTTACGGACAGAATATGGGTCTTAAATAATAGGAAGCTTTATAAGGCTCAAAGCATTCAGGATAAAGAAAACTAAGAAAAGCTGGACAAGTTGTCTTACTTAGACGAGGTGGAGTAATAATGATTAGAAAACATAGCAATAGTTTTTGGTATAAACTAATTATCGGGATAACAATTTCAGCCCTGCTGCTTTCAGGTTGTAGCTTGGGCGGAGGAAAGATACAGGGAGAAACTGCGACCGAAGCAGGCCAAGACTTACTAAAAGTAGGCTTGGTAGTAGGCGAAGGGGGAGTTTCCAATCCTTATTACCAAAAAGCATGGGAAGGCTTGCAAAAGGCTGAACAAGAGTTAGAAATCGGAGTAGCTTATATTGAAGCTAAAACCGAAAAAGATTACCGATCCCGTTTAGCAGAATTGCGAAAACAAAAATACGACGTGATAATTACGATTGGCCAAGCTGCTGTTCCGGCCGTCTTAGAGGCAGCAGAGAATAATACCAAGATAAAATATATTTGCTTGGACAGCGGTTATATTGAGAGCTCGATTCCCAGCAATCTTTTAGCCGTGTCCTATAAGGTTGAGGAAGCAGCCTTTTTGGCCGGCTACCTCGCAGGTAAAATGACCAAGTCATATGTTGTAGGCTTTGTTTCCGGTGATAATAAAGAAGCGGCCCAGCGTTATTATTATGGTTTTAAAGCAGGGATAAAATATTCGAATAACAGTGTTGAGACAATGAAAGGGCTAGCCGGGACTTTTACGAAGAAAAGCAGACTTAAAGAAATAGCTGAAAGGATGATTGCTGGCAGAGCCGATGTCCTATTTCATGTGGCCGGGCCGGCAGGCGAAGGCTTGATAGAAGTAGCTGCTCGCGAAGGAAAACATATTATTGGCTCAGAAATAGACCAAAAACATCTTGCTCCGGAAAACGTCCTGACTTCAGTGCTTTTGAATAACGATCAAGTAATTTATGATTTACTTGAGTTACTCAAAGCTAACAAGCTCCAGTTTGGTAAAAAAGTAGCCTTTGGCTTGGCAGAAAATGCCGTTGATTTGGCCGAAATTAATGAAGATAAGGTCTCTGAATATACTATTAATCAATTGCGCGCGCAAAAGGAAAAAATAATTGCAGGTGATATTGCTATACCTGCCAATGAAAACGAATACTTAAGCTTTTAATTAAATAATTGACATTCGCTAAGAGTATGTATATAATATTGATGCTAAGTAGAAGCCATCCGCTTCTCACCTCATGGCTGGTTGTTAATGGGGTATAGAATGAGTTTCCCTTAGTTTGGCGTACTCATTTTGAATGGTTGAAGACGGATGGAAATCCGTCTTTTTTTTGCTGCTTTTTTTACCGCTAGGTATTGCAGTGTTGATTAAGTTCAGATAAGGCGGAGGCAAATATTTTTGGAGGTGATTCCCTATTAGTAAAGATTTACGGATTAATCAAGAAATCCGGACTCGAGAGGTTCGTCTTGTCAGCGAAGACGGTGAGCAACTCGGGATTGTACCATTAAAGGAAGCGATGCAGATCGCTGCCGAAAAAGCATTAGATTTAGTTGAAATTGCACCGAATGCCAAACCGCCGGTATGCAAACTGATGGATTATGGCAAATACAGATACGAGCAGACCAAAAGAGAAAAAGAGGCTCGTAAAAAACAAAAAGTTATGGAGATCAAAGAAGTCAAGCTGCGTCCGAATATTGAAAACCATGATTTTGAAACTAAAGCTCGTAATGCCCAACGTTTCTTAAGAGATGGGGACAAGGTTAAAGTAACCATAATGTTCCGAGGCAGAGAGATTACCCATACCGACCAAGGTAGAAATTTGTGCTTGCGCTTGGCTGAATATGTCAAAGACGATTCCGTTGTCGAACGTGAGCCAAAGGTCGAAGGTCGCAATATGGTTATGATATTAGCTCCTTTAACACATACTACTAAATAGAAAAGGGGGTAGGCCCACACATGCCGAAAATGAAAACACACCGCGGAGCTGCTAAACGTTTTAAAAAGACTGGAACAGGTAAGATTGTTCGTTATCATGCTTACAAAAGCCATATTTTGGAGAAAAAATCACCTAAACGTAAGCGTAACCTTCGTAAATCAACTGTTATGCATAAATCTGATGCTAAGCGCATTGAGCGTCTGATTGCCTATCTAAAATAAACGTAAGCGTACACTTAAAGGAGGTTTAAACCATGGCTCGTGTTAAAAGAGGCGTCAGAGCACGTCAGCGCCATAAAAAAATACTGAAATTAGCCAGAGGATATAGAGGTCGTAAAAGCAAACTTTTTAGAATTGCTAATCAACAGGTTATCCGGTCGATGGCCTTTTCTTATGCCCACAGAAAGCTTAAAAAACGTGATTTCCGTAAGCTTTGGATAACCAGAATTAATGCTGCGGCCAGAATGAACGATATAACTTATAACAGATTAATGTATGGCTTAAAGTTAGCCGGCGTTGATATTAATCGTAAAATACTTGCTGATTTGGCCGTTAATGACCCTCAGGCATTTACCAAATTAGTGGAAATCGCTAAAGAAAGAGTTAATGAAGGTAATGCCAAGGTTCAGGCAAACGCTTAATTAGTAATTGATAACACCAGAGTTCGATCTTCTTCTGAAGAGTCGGACTCTTATCTATATTAGGGGGAATCATTATTATTACATCAGTCCAGAATGACTTAGTAAAATATGTAACCTCTTTACACAAGAATAAAGGCCGCCGTAAAAACGGAGAATACCTGATTGAAGGCAAACGTTTGGTAAAAGAAGCCTTTTTAAGGCAAGCTCCAATTACCAGAATATTCTACAAAGAGGCAGAAGGATTAGGCGATTTGCTGCGGGCAGCGGCAGAAGCTAATATTCCGATTATTGAAGTGTCAGAGACTGTAATACGCAAAATGAGCTCTACTGAGGAACCCCAAGGCATCCTAGCAACCGTCAAAATGACCTTTGCCGGCTGGGATGATGTAGTAGTTAACAAGGATACTATTCTCTTAGTACTAGATAATATTCAGGATCCGGGGAATCTAGGGACCATCTTACGGACTGCTCTGGCTGCAGATGTGCGCCAAATTATTCTAACCAATGGAACTGTGGATGTTTATAATCCAAAAGTATTGCGTAGCAGTATGGGAGCCGTATTTTCCACAAGAGTTTTAACAGATAAAAGCCCGGAACAGATAGTAAATTTTTGCAATGAAGTAAAATGTACTTTGGCTGTATCCACCATGGAAGGGGATTCCATTTTTAATCCTAAAGCATGTCCCAATTATCCTTTGGCTTTAGTTATAGGGAATGAGGCTTTCGGCCCCTCTACATATTTCCTGGAAATGGCACAAGAAAAATACTCCATTCCAATGTTCAACAATGTGGAATCCTTGAATGCAGCTATGGCTGCCGGGATTTTCCTTTATGAGCTGCGTAGGCAAGCCGGATTCTTGTAAACTTTGGCTTTAAATGATATAATTCTGGACAAGCAGAATAATTATGTTTTGCTAATGAACCAAAGCCGAAGAAAGGTGGGCTTAAGATGACAGATGATTTCTTCTGGAAAGCCTTTGAGGCAACTGGTTCTCCCCAGCTTTATCTAATGTATAGAAAAAACCTCAAACAGAATTCTGCTGACAATGAACGGGACAAAAGGAATGCCGACCTTTAAGGGAGGATCGACCTTAGACTGAAAGTCGTCTAGGAAGGCAGACCACCTCAATGGGAGTCTTGAGGTTAAATTTCAGCCCGGGAGTCGGGAGCGGTTAGCTACCGATAGCAGCTATCAGAGTGTAACATTGAATTATCATTGGATTGAATTCAAGTTAAATAAGGGTGGTACCACGGGAGTTAGCTCTCGTCCCTAGCGGACGAGAGTTTTTTATTAATCTCATCTTTCTTATCTTTAAAAGGTTTTTACTGAAAAGTCATTACTAAAATTATCTACATATTTTCAAATTAGTTGAATTAGAATCTAGGGACAAAAGGAGAAAGCGAAAATGCGCGAAGAAATTTTAAAGATTAAACAGGAAACTCTTACTAATCTGAACAAAATTACATCAATGGAAGAACTGCAAAATCTGCGGGTAACAGTTATGGGTAAGAAAGGTTCTCTTACCTCGCTCCTAAAAAAAATGGGCAGTTTAAGCCCTGAGGAGCGCCCGAAAATTGGCCAAATTATCAATGAGGTTCGCAACGAACTCGAAAAGGCCTGGGAGGCTAAATTAAAAGAATTAGAAGAAGCTGCACTGAATAAGAGGCTGGAACAAGAGAGAATAGACATCAGTCTTCCCGGCTACTATTTGCCCAGGGGACATCAACATCCGCTTAGTAGAGTAATAGAACAGATTGAAAATATTTTTCTCGGTATGGGCTTTACAATCGCTGAAGGACCAGAAATTGAGACTGACTATTATAACTTTGAAGCGCTCAATATCCCGAAGGATCATCCTGCTAGGGATATGCAAGACAGCTTTTATATCACGGAAGATATCCTCCTTAGAACCCAGACCTCGCCGGTTCAAGTGAGAACGATGGAGAAAATGAAGCCTAAATTGCCGGTAAAAATAATCTGTCCGGGTAAAGTCTACCGTAACGATGATGATGCTACCCATTCGCCGATGTTTCACCAAGTTGAAGGGCTTTTGGTAGATAAAGGAGTAAGGATGTCTGATTTAAAAGGTATTCTTCTATCCTTCTCCCGGCAAATGTTTGGCGAAGATAGGCAGATACGCCTCAGACCAAGTTTCTTCCCGTTCACCGAGCCGAGTGCGGAAGTCGATGTGTCCTGTATGTTATGCGGAGGTACGGGTTGTCGGATTTGTAAAGGAACCGGTTGGATAGAAATCTTAGGTTCCGGTATGGTGCATCCGAGAGTTTTGGAAATGGGCGGATATAACCCCCAAGAAGTGACCGGCTTCGCTTTTGGGATGGGTGTAGAGCGAATTGCGATGTTAAAGTATGGGATAGAAGATATGAGATTGCTGTTTGATAACGACCTGAGATTTTTAGAGCAGTTTTAAATAAATATTGAATTAGAGACATGGAGGATACGGTATGAAAGTTAGTATGAAATGGCTGAAAGACTATATAGATGTTGAGATGGGTGCAGAAGAGCTTGCCAATGTTCTAACGAACGGCGGTGTTGAAGTTGAGGGTGTCGAACAGTTAAATAAAGGTTTTAAAAATATTATCATCGGCCAAATCATTAAAATAGAAGCCCACCCAGATGCCGACAAACTGCAAATTTGTTTAGTGGATATTGGCTCAGAAAAATTAACTATAGTAACCGGAGCTAATAACATTTTAGAAAATGATAAAATCCCTGTTGCAGTACCGGGTGCGGTGTTGCCAGGAGGTAAAAAAATCAAACCGGCCAAGCTAAGAGGGATTGAATCCTTTGGTATGCTTTGTTCGGAACAAGAACTGCAGCTTGAAGCAATTGGCCAGGAACGTAGCAAGGAAGGCATTTTGATTTTAGATCCGGAGGCCCCGGTTGGAACAAGCCTTGAAGAATATCTCGGCTTAGACGATACGGTGTTGGAGCTGGAGCTATATCCTAATAGACCGGACTGTCTGGCTATGGTCAATGTTGCCCGGGAAATCGGTAGTCTACTTGGGAAAAAACCAGCTTTGCCGGAATGGGCGCAAGGAGAAGTGCCAACATGGCCTGAAGAGCTAAAACAAAAAATAGAAATAGAAGACCCGGGGCTATGTTGGCGTTATTCGGCTTTATTGGTCGACGACGTTGTAATCAGACCCTCACCGCAGTGGCTACAAAATAGGCTCAGAGCGGCCGGGGTCAGACCGATTAATAATATTGTCGACATCACCAACTATTGTATGTTGGAGATGGGACAACCGCTACATGCCTTTGACCGGGATAAGTTAAATGGGACAATCCGAGTCCGCAAAGCTAAAGAGGGAGAAAAGCTGGTCAGTCTAGACGGCGTGGAACGAAAGTTGGATACAGACATGCTGGTAATTGCCGATGATGACGGTCCTACAGCTATTGCCGGTGTAATGGGCGGCCTGAAAAGCGAAGTAACCTCTACTACGACTAGAGTGCTCTTTGAGTCAGCGCATTTTCTGGGTGCCAGTGTTCGCCGTACCAGCAGGAAACTGGGCTTACGTTCCGAATCCTCAAATCGTTTTGAAAAAGGCGTAAACCCCTATTGGACGGTGCCGACACTTGGGCGGGTAGCTGAGTTGCTAATTGAACTTGAAGCCGGGCTGCCAATGACCTTTGTGGAAGAAGTGGTCAAGCTCCCACCTTTGGTTCAGATTGAGGTGGCACTGGCTAGAGTGAATGAAGTTTTGGGAGTAGAATACACTTTAGAGCAGGTTGAAAGAGTACTGAATGCCCTGGATTTTGACTATCAGGTTAAAGCAGGTGGTTCGTTTGTCGTTAATATTCCCAGCTACCGTCAAGATTTGAAGATAGAGGAGGATATGATAGAGGAAATAGCCAGAATTATCGGCTATGAACATATTCCCACTACACTGCCCGAAGGGGCTCAGACCCAAGGGGTACGGACTTCTGAACAGGCTTTTCGCTTAATGGTAAGAAGAAACCTGGTCAATGCAGGCATGAACGAGGTTTTAAGTTATTCCTTCATTAGTAGAGAAAATGATGATATCTGGGGAACCGAAAAGCAAAAAATTTCAATCCTTAACCCGTTACGGGAAGAGTTAGGCACGATGAGGACTTCGATGATACCGGGTCTATTAGAGATAGCTGCTCGCAACACTGCCCGTAGGAATACAGATCTGTTACTATTTGAAATGGGAAGTGTTTATCTACCTAAAGAGCTGCCGTTAAAAGAGTTGCCTGCCGAAGTCTTAAAAATAGCCGGCCTTGCTCAGGGAAGAAACAAGCGGCATTGGCTTACGCCTGAAATTAAATATGATTTCTTCTATGTCAAAGGGATTCTAGAAAACTTGGCTAAAGAATGTGGTGTAGTCTTTGAATATCGCCGAATCAGTACCGGTAAGTACAGTAAATTGCTGCATCCGGGTAGATCGGCCGAGATTTTAGTGAATGGAGAATTGTTAGGCTTTATTGGCGAAATTTATCCGCAGTTAGATGAAAAATGGGAGTTGCAGAGGCCAGTACTTTTTGAACTGGATTTCGAGGTCCTATATAAAAATTCCGACCTTGCGCTAGTTGCTAAGTCCTATCCGCGCTTTCCGGCTGTCTTGAGGGATTTAGCCGTAGTTGTTCCGGAAAATGTACAGGCTGATGATATCAGAAAAAGAGTACTGCAATTAGGTGGCGAACTACTGCAGGAAGCAGAAATTTTTGATGTCTATCAAGGCCAGTCTATCCCTGCCGGCCACAAGAGTGTTGCTTTGACAATGCGTTTCCAATCTACGCAGAGAACTCTTACCGACGAGGAAGTTAATTCTCTATATTCCGACATTCTCGCCGGAATTCAGCAGGAATTCAGCGCGGAATGGCGAAAATAGAGATTGGAAGTAAGTCGTAGAGGCTTGAAGTAAGCAATAGAGGCCATTTGATAGAGAAGGTGGGGGGAAGAGTGTGACCGGGGAAGAACAAAAAGTATCAGTTCAGATCTTTGGGGAAGAACATGTAATTCGCGGCAAAGGCTCTGCAGAATATATTAAAAGCCTAGCTGCCGATGTGGATAAAAGGATGAACGAAATCGCTCTCAAATTTCCTCGTCTAGCTGCTCACCATGTCGCTATCCTGGCGGCACTCAATCTTGCCGACGAATTAGCTAAGCTGAAAGAGGAACAAAATACTCTTATGGATATGCTTGGGGAGAAAGATTTCGGTTAACTGATCTTACCTGAGTTTGCTAAAGAGTGAACCCTTTGTGTTAACGGTCAAATTGAGTTAGACACGGAGAGGTTCACTTTTTATTCCTGAGCAAGGACCTATACTAAGAATCCGTTGCAAATAAGAATCCACGGTAGTGCTTCCGGACAAACTACCTTAAAAACAGAAATACCAAGGTGTAATTCATGTTAGGGGATATACCGATGATTTTAGAAAACAAAGCTAATAAAATGGATGGTATGAACACTAAAAGAAACAATAAAAGAGTAGAAAAAAGAATGGAACTTTTAGCTCCGGCAGGGAGCTTTGAAGCCTTTAAGGCGGCAGTAGAAAATGGTGCCGATGCCGTTTACTTGGCCGGAAAGTTCTTTGGAGCTCGCGCTTCAGCCGCTAATTTTGACTCAGAAGAGCTAAAGAAGGCAGTGACCTATGCCCATGAACGCCGAGTTAAAGTTTATGTGACGGTTAACATCTTAGTAGCCGACAAAGAGTTTCCTAAACTGCTTGACTATCTCTATGAACTGTACTCTCTGGGGGTAGATGCTTTAATTGTCCAAGATATCGGGGTTGCCTATCTCTTGAGAGAAGTCCTACCTGAGATGGAGATACACGCCAGCACCCAGATGACCCAAAATAACAGTTTCGGGCTAAAACAATTAGAAAAGCTCGGTTTTTCCAGAGTGGTCCTGGCCCGTGAGACCACTGCCGAAGAAATGGCGAAAATTATAAGCAATACTAAGCTTGATGTGGAAGTCTTTATTCATGGGGCTTTATGTATTTGTTATTCCGGACAATGTCTGATGTCCAGTTATATTGGGGCACGTAGCGGCAATCGGGGCCGTTGTGCCCAACCTTGTCGTTTAAATTATAAATTGGTCGATGCAGGCGGAAAGGACCTCTTAGCAGATAAAAAATTGGGGGACCACCTGCTAAGTC
>JAAYSI010000251.1 GCA_012524045.1 Peptococcaceae bacterium
GAGATTACGGCTAAACGGTTCTCTTTTATTTGCATATCGGAACGCAGCTTCTGCCGGGCTTCAGCCAAGGCTATTCTATTGGTCAAATCCCGGTCGTGGTGGAAGGCCCAATAAGGTGTAGAGTCATAAGCAAGTATTTGTCCGTTATCCCGACCCACGGTAAGACGGATTTTGTCTGGATAGATTCTGACCTTGTCCACTTCGGCTACCGCTTCCAGTAAAATATAGCCACCAAAGTCTTCGACCGAGGTCTGCACAAGATTATTCCAGCCTAACTCTTTTAAGGTTTGTAGGGCTTTAGCAGCTGCTTTCTCCACACTTAACTGTTGTACATCCAGTGGGCGTTCATCGCGGAATAAAGTGACGACTCCACCTTTTTTGCTGACATCAACGGTTTTGTCTTCATATTGAAAAGTATAGCCACCCAAAGGACCGGTCGAAGTCCCGTTTAACTCCGGTTGAGCTTCAGCATAGCCTATTTTTGCTAAAAAGTTTTTAGCTACTGCTTTGGCATCTTCTTCCGTTACACTCTTGTTCGGTAGTCCGAGTGGCTCGGGAGCATAATGAATGTCAGTTTGGCCGCTGTAGGTAAAAGGAGGCAATTTCTGCAAGGATGCATCAAGTTGTTCCAAACCGCCGCGGATCGATAGCGGTTTAGGATGTTGCTCTTCATTTCCCTGTTCATCTCCCTCTGCGGCCACCGGAGCGACGGCTCGGTTCGGAATACCTCGGTAAGTCCACTCAGCCTGTCCGGCCTGCTTATCAAGCCAGGCTATATTGGCGGTATTTAAATCATTGTAAAATTCCTGAACATCACGGTTTACGCCAGTCAGGCGTTTGTGCATTTCATTTAAGGTCTGATCTTGTTCAGTAGTTATTTTGTCCCCTTTAGCCACCTGCTGGGTTAAAATCCCGGAAAACTCACCAATTTGATTTAAAAATTGGTCAATATATTCTAAACCAAATTTTTCAGCCGGCAGCATAGTTAAGTTTTTTAGAGCCATTTCACTTTGATGCCAAGCCTGGCTAAAATAATAAACCTGTTGGGTAGCAGTTCCGGCTGCTCGGCTCTTCGCCAAATTAGACTCCAGACCGTCCAAACTGGAGACGAAATCAGCCAGACTGCGGCGATAATGGTTTTCGGTAACAATCTTTAAATCGTGAGATTCTTTATACTCGCTGACTCCCCAGATTAGAGATAAGGTCAGCAGAACAGCAAAAGTGCGAAGCCACATTTTTGTATTCATTAATCCTCCACCTCCTAACGGGCAAAAATATGGTTGCCGATTTTAGTTATTTGCGGCCGCGACCAAATATAGGCATTGGAGGTTTTAGCCGGATTGAAAAAAAACAATGCTCCGTAAGACGGATCTGTCCCGGTTAAGGCTTCATGCACAGCATTGATGGCGGAGGAAACCGGTTCTTTCCAGATCTCGCCGTTAGCTACAGGGCTAAAAGCCCCTGGTTGGTAAATCACATCCGGTATGGTATTCGGGAACAAAGGGCTTTTAACTCGGTTAAGTACTACCGCTGCGACCGCAATCTGCCCTCGGTAGGGCTCCCCTTTCGCTTCAGCGCTAACCAGCCTGGCTAGTAGATTAATATCCGAATTTTTATAGCCCACTCTGGTACCCCCGGCTGTCACGCTTTGCCCGGTCAACCTCTTTAACTCCCTGACCGTTCTCGGGCCGACAATACCGTCGACTGCCAAGCCGTGCTCTTTTTGAAAGAGCCGAACGCCCGCTTCCGTTTGGCGCCCAAAAATCCCATCGATCGGGCCTACCACATAACCGAGCATACTCAGCCTTTTCTGAAGCTCAGTAACTTCCGGACCGCGTGAACCCCTGGCCAATAATCTATCGCCGAGGGCGGCTTCACA
>JAAYSI010000252.1 GCA_012524045.1 Peptococcaceae bacterium
ATACTTGATTAAATTTAAAAGAAAACCAGATATCTTGTATCTCCTTCCTTACATCTTTATAGGCATATCCATTTGACCTTAGCTCGTCATATATTTCTAATATTCCACCCATTATAGATGATTCAACTAAATTGTAGATCATTAGCAAGGCATTAGATTTCAACATCTTTAAGAAATCATCCGAATGAAATTCATATTTTTCATCAAACTTATTCTGAGTATCATAAAGTTGCTGAATTGCTTTGTAATATAATTCAATTTCATGTATCCTGTCATAATATACGTCAAATGTCGCTTGCATGATTATCACCTGCCAACAACATATCACGAACATACTCTACCCGCCCAGCAACTCTAGCTAGTGAATTACTTGCATGCGTTGTAGTGTGAATTTTGAATTCATCACTTTCAAGCCAATCCATTGATTTAGGCTCAAGATTTGGATTAATCCTTAAAGCCAAAGCTACGCCAACAGATATTGCTTCAAATCGAACCCTAGGTGTAGATTTAGCATTTTTTGTTTTTCTAAATCCATTAGGAAAATATTTATCTACAAATGTAACCATTCTCACAAATTCACTTCTAAATGCTTCCGCATCAAAGTTATTTTGATTGTCTTCAACATATTGATCTAAGAATTCATCAACTCTATGAGTAAAATTTTTGTAATTGTTTAAAAACGCAAAAAAGCGTAACACGAGCTCTAAATCTTCATACCTTTTCTTGGATATCTCACTAACAGGACACACTTTTATAAAAATAGGATTCTTTGTACATTCTTTGAGAAATTCCATAAATGGACCAGCGTAGCTTCCTCTTCTTATTTCACTAGGTTTAGCCGGTCTGCCAGTGGTATTAATTCTATTAAATATCTCCTTTCTTATATCCATCGTAGTTTCATCTGAAAGAACGATAATTCTCATTGTTGTTTTATTAAATTTACGCTTAAAGTATTCTGGTAAATCATTATAAGTAAAACCATTCAACTCCGTCAGCTTTTTTAAATTGTTTAGTATTAAATCGTTTTGCATAAATTCTTCTAATGCTTGAGTTCTCTGTGCTCCATCAATAATTTCACAGCGTCCATCGTCAGTATCGGAAAAAAACATAAAAGGAATCGGTAAACCAAGCAAAATAGATTCAATAAATCTATTTTTATCGGAATCTTCCCATATATATTGCCTTTGATATTCGTCAGGTATATAAAATTCATTTTCTCTATATTGTTGTACTAAAAAGTCAATAGCATAATCTCTTGTATCATAATCAACTTCTTTTCTTAATTCTTTTATCTGTTGCTCTGCTGCAAGTTTTCTCGCATCATCTATCACTTTATTATTTGGCATCATCATTGACCTCCCTCTTTTTCACATGTTCAAGTATACTACGACCTATTGCCACCCCAAGTTCAACAGGAACAGCATTTCCTATATGAATTCCAAGCTGTTTATTTGTTTGGGGATTTTGTTCATCAATAAACTTATAGTCCGGAGGAAAAGATTGCAATATCGCACCTTCCCTTAACGAGATTGCTCGATCTTGTTCCGGATGCCCAAACCTACCGTTTCCGTACCCATAAAACTGTGTAGTTATAGTCGGAGATGGTTTATCCCACTCCATTCTACCATAAACAGCCCGGTATCCTTTTCCAGTACTCTTTTTATGGCATGGTAATTTAAGCTCATCACTCCAGTCTTGCCAGGTTCCACCTGGCACAGATTGTCTTATTCTCTGTTTATTGAGCTTTGATAATTTACTAGCTCTATGTAATGAGTCAAATTCAGAGATTTCACCATCTTTTAACGGAGGTAAATATTTGATTGCATCAGCAACAGTCAAATAAGTAGCCTCATTATACAGAGGGTCAATTAATTCTATTTTGCCAAATCTGGATGCCAAAAGTACTAATCGATTTCTGCTCTGAGGGACACCATAGCCAGCACAGTTTACAATTTCCCAGCTAGTATAGTAACCTGCCTTTTGAAGTCTATTTGTAAAATCTTTAAACACATTTGTTTTTACCAAGTGAGGAACATTTTCCATAGAAACTATATCCGGCTTTATTTTCTCAACCAAATCTATAAAATAATATAATAATTTCCATTTATTATCCTTATGTCCGTCTTTTATATAACGTAAAGAATAGTTTGAAAATGGCTGACATGGTGCACAGCCCATTAAAACTTTAATACTATTTTCAGGATATAACGCTTTTAACTCTTCATCGTCAATATTTTCAATACCTTTATTAATAAAAATTGATTTATTGTTTGTTTCATATGCATATTTACATGTTGGATCAATATCAATTCCTGCAATTACATCTATTCCGGCTTTCTGAACACCATATGTCAGTCCGCCAATTCCACAAAATAAATCTATCGCAGCACAGTTCATCACTCTTCACCCCTTCCTTTTTCTGCCTCCTTGTTATTATCGTTTATCGTATCGTCTATAAACAATAAATAAGTTTCTATGCCAAGTGCATCCGCTATTTTTTGTATATTATCAAGAGCAATACTTCTTTTTCCACACTCTATAGCACTAATATAAGTCCTATGCAAACCAGCCTTTTCAGCAAAACTTTCTTGTGAAAGGCCAAGTCTATTTCTATATTTTCTTAAGTTGTTAGCGAAAACTTTTAATGCGTCCATTTTTATTCCTCCCCATATAATATTATGGGTAATCGAATACAATAAGTCAACATACAATAAGTCACATATTACAGCCATAGAATAAAAAATTTAACCCACACCTGTTGTTTTCGTCATATTCCAGATTCTACCTTAAGCATACATCAGATACAATTAACCAGTAACACCCTGACTTACAAGTGTTTTCCTACAAATAGTTAAGTAATAGAATTTCTTCGATCCGCCAGCTCAGTAAACATGCTAGATAAAATAAAACAACCGCCATCCTGCTTTTTCACAGTTTGGCGGTTGTCTTTTCTCGGCAATGCTATTTTGTAGCAAGCTCCTGCTCCATCTCCAAACCCGACTTGAATCTTATGATAATCTTGTCCTTTGAAACGACCTTAATGCTTTGTATAAGCTGCCTGACAAGCTGGTTATCAAAATTTGATAATTTACAGTCTGCGGCGTTCAGGAACTTCTTCATATCCTCGATTCTTCGCTGGAAGCTGTCCTGCCTGGCTTGCTGCTCGGTATACTGCGTTTTTATCTTCTGAAGTTCTTTCAGCTCGGCGGAGATTTTAGCATAGTGCTCGTCAAAGTCCGTATTATCTGCTCCACATCTTGCATTTTCCTCTACGAAGCCTATCATCTCTTTTTTTAATTCCGCGATCCTCTCTTCTATTTTAGCGATGTCCATCTGCTTGGCCCGGTTGCCCATCACCAGCTGAATATTGGACTGGAGCGTGTTCATAAAATCTCCCTTATCCTGTATAAGCGAAGTGAAAGCATCCATAATGGCTCTATGCAAAACATCTTCATCGATGGTCGGAGACTTTTGGCAATGTTTTTTCCCGTACTCCAGCCTGTTTAAGCACCGCCACACAATCCTTTTCTCACTGTATGCTGTCCAGGAAACCCGCCTGTAAGGCTTGCCGCACCGTTTGAAACTGCGATTTTTCGCGCGTGACCCCCCGCCCGTTTCCGGGGTAAAAAACTGTAGAGATTTAGACCCCCCTACCCTATAAACTGCAGAAAATCTCAAAAG
>JAAYSI010000253.1 GCA_012524045.1 Peptococcaceae bacterium
GCCCCTACGCTTATTGCTAGCTATTAATGATTTGGCTGCCGATGGCCGGGATGTGTCCTGGCTGTGGGATGTAGATTTTGAAGGTTTGGCTGCTCGCCAGGAGTTTATTCGCCAAATAATTTGCTCCGGTTTACGCGCTGAAGACATGGCTTTAAGGTTGAAATATGCCGGTTTTGCCGAAAATTTGCTGCAGTTGGAACATTCTTTAGAGCAAGCGGTGGAATTGTTGGCCAAGGAAACCCGTTCAGCAGCCGAGGAAGAAGTAATTTTTGTTTTACCCAGCTACACGGCTTTGTTTACTTTGCGCGAAATTCTGCTGAACAGGCCGTCAGAGGAGAGTGAACGTCAGGTGATGACTGCATGAAAATAATTATCTATCATCTTTATCCGGATTTACTCGACCTCTACGGTGACAGGGGAAATGTGCTGGCCCTTGTGGCCAGGTGCCGGTGGCGCGGGCTAGAAGCGGAAGTTCGCAATATATCCTTGAATACGGTTCCGGACTTCAGCGAAGCGGACATTGTGGTTCTCGGTGGGGGTTCGGACAGAGAACAGATTCTACTGATCGAGGACTTAAGACCAAAAGCTGCTGAGTTAAAAGCGGCAGTGGAGAATGGTCTGGTACTACTGGCAATCTGTGGCGGTTATCAATTACTGGGCCAATATTATCAAACTGCTCAAAATCAAAAGATACCGGGACTTGGCCTATTAGATTTTTATACTGTTGCCGGCGAAAAGAGAATGACAGGCAATGTTATTATTCAGCTGGAACAGGAATGGCAGCAACAATTGGGCGGGATCTATCCACCGTCTGAAGCTGGAAATGAGTTTGCAGTTTTGTCAACCTTAGTCGGTTTTGAAAATCACTCCGGAAGGACTTATCTTGGCTCCGGTCTAAAACCTCTGGGTACAGTTTTAAGGGGCTACGGCAACAACGGCCAGGACAGTTCCGAAGGAGTTAGGTATAAAAATGTAATCGGGACTTACTTACACGGTCCCATATTGCCCAAAAATCCTCATTTGGCGGATCTATTGTTGGCTTTGGCGCTAAAAAGGCAAGGACTAGCGGCAGCTTTGCAGCCCCTTGATGACAGATTGGAAATAGCTGCTCATTTAGCTATAAGAGAAAGATTTGGCCCTAAATAGACTATTTTGGAAAAATTTACATGCTAAAAAACATGCTAAAATAGGCTAAAAAGCTCGTCTATCCTAGTCTGTTGATTGACACTTTTAAGGGTATCTAGCTATAATAGAGTATAAAATGGTTTTCAACTTGGGGGTGCTTGGCTTGGCAGAAACCAGACGTATAATAGTTACATTGCCTGAGAGCATTATTGAAGAAGTTGACGACATAGCATCATCTGAAAAAAAGAACCGTAGTGATTTTATTCAGGAAGCTATCTATACTGTATTGATGGAACGGCGAAAGGCCGGTTTGCGTGAACAAATGCGTAGAGGCTATGTTGAAATGGCCCAAATAAATCTTGCGTTGGCCAAGGATTTAAGCCAGGCAGAAGAGGAAGCTACAATCTGTTACGAGAGGAAGCTGGCTTGGGGTGTAGGCTATGAGTATTAAACGCGGGGAAATTTTCTACGCTGAATTAAACCCCGTTGTTGGTTCTGAGCAAGGAGGTACCAGGCCGGTTTTAGTAATTCAAAATGACATTGGTAATCAGTTCAGTCCTACCACGATAATTGCTGCAATTACTTCGCAGATTTCCAAAGCTAAACTTCCTACCCATGTGGAAGTCAAAGCTAAAAGAAGCGGTTTGGAGAGGGATTCCGTCATTCTGACTGAGCAGATCAGAACCATTGATAAAAGCCGTTTGAAGGAGAAGGTTGCTGTTTTGGATGCGGAAATCATGCACAAGGTTAACCAAGCCATCGAAATCAGCCTCGGCTTGACTGAGATTTAATCCTTCTACTTCATTGGTTAAATACATAGTATAGGAAAAACTCAGCGAAAGATTTGAACCTTGCGCTGAGTTTTAGTTATTAAAATGGCATTGTTCGGAGGTAATTATTTTGAATCATGCTGAAATCATCGCTAAAGAATTGGAACTTAAAAGCTGGCAAGTGGCAGAAACGATAAAGCTTCTTGACCAGGGGAATACTATTCCGTTTATTGCCCGTTATCGGAAAGAAGCTACAGGAGAATTGGACGAGACAAGCTTAAGGATTATTGTGGATAGATTAGAATATCTGAGAGGTCTGGCTAAACGCAAAGAAGAAGTCCTGCGGCTTATCGAAGAACAGGGAAAATTAAATGATGAATTAAGGACGAAGATCTTAGAAGCAGCAAAGCTGCAGGAAGTGGAAGATCTCTACCGACCATATAAACAAAAAAGGAGAACAAGGGCCACGGTAGCCAAGGAGAAAGGATTGGAAGCTTTGGCTGACTACTTATGGAGCCAGCCCAAGGACGCTCAGCCGGAACAAACAGCCCAGCAATTTATTAATCCTGAGCTTGGCGTAAATACCGTTACGGAAGCTTTGGACGGAGCGTTAGATATTATAGCCGAGCTTGTTTCGGATGATGCTGAAGTTCGTAAAATTATCCGGAAGAAGACCTTGGAACAGGCCAATATTACAGCCAATGCCAAAAAGGAAGAACGTTCACCTTATGAAATGTATTATGATTACCAGGAGCCGGTTCGCAAAATACCGCCACACCGCATCCTGGCTTTAAACAGGGGTGAAAAAGAAGAGTTTCTCACTGTTCGGCTTGAAATCGATTTGGAGCAAATTCTACCACTATTGGAAGCCAAATTTTTAAAGGGCGGCCCGTGTCGCGAACTGATTCAGAAAGCTTTACGGGATGCCTATAAGCGTTTAATTGAACCTTCCATTGAAAGAGAGATTCGAGCAGAAATAACTGCCAAGGCCGAAGAACAGGCCGTTAAAGTTTTTGCAGCCAATCTAAGACAGCTTTTACTCCAGCCTCCGGTCAGAGCAAAGACTATCCTGGGAATTGACCCGGGTTATCGGACTGGCTGTAAATGGGCATTAATTGATGATACCGGCAAATTAATCAAAGTAGGTGTGATTTATCCTCACCCCCCGCAAAATCAGAGGGAACAGGCCAAACAGGACTTATTGGAAGTAGTTAAGGAAAATGCGGTTGATATTATCACTGTGGGCAATGGGACAGCATCACGCGAAACCGAAGAATTGGTCGCAGAAGTTATTCAGCAAAATAATCTGCCCTTAGAATATATTATCGTCAGTGAAGCAGGGGCTTCAGTTTATTCGGCTTCTGCGCTGGCTAAAGAGGAATTTCCCGATTTGGATCTATCTTTACGTAGCGCAGTTTCCATTGCTCGTCGCTTGCAGGATCCGCTGGCCGAACTGGTAAAAATAGAACCTAAAGCAATTGGCGTAGGCCAGTACCAGCATGACATCCAAGCTAAAGTCTTGACCGGGACTTTGGCCGGAGTGGTGGAATCCTGTGTCAATACAGTCGGGGTGGATTTAAACACTGCTTCGGCTGCTATCCTGAGATATATTGCCGGCCTTAACAGTGCAGTAGCCAAAAATATCGTGGCTTACCGTGAAAAAAACGGTAAATTTAGAAGCAGGGCGGAATTAAAAAAAGTTCCCCGGTTAGGCGAACAGACTTTTATTCAATGTGCGGGTTTTATTCGCTTGCCGGACGGGGAAAATATCCTTGAGAACACTTCGGTCCATCCGGAATCTTACGAATTAGCCCGGAAGATTCTGGCCAAAGCTGGGTTTCTGGTAGAAGATTTAAAAACTAAAGGTGCCCAAATCTCTAAGGCCTTAGCCAAGCTTCAGGTTGAAGAACTGGCTGAAGAATTGCAAGCCGGTGTGCCAACAGTCAAAGATATTATTGCTGCTTTACAATGCCCCGGGCGTGACCCGCGGGAAGATCTGCCCAAACCACTGCTAAGGCGAGATGTTACTAAATTAGAGGATTTAAGAGAAGGTATGATTCTGGAAGGAACAGTTCGTAATATCGTTGACTTTGGCCTTTTTGTGGACATAGGGTTAGAAAACGACGGCTTGGTGCATATCTCGGAGCTCAGTACTAATTATGTCAGGCATCCGATGGAAGTTGCCGCGGTAGGGGATATTGTTCGAGTCAGAGTGCTTAGCCTAGATCCTGAACGCAACAGGGTTGGACTTTCCCTAAAAAATACAACTTAACTTTTCTCTAAGCGGATCCGATTAAAAATATAAAGATATATGAAAATCTATTTGTGATAAATGAAATATAAGAGAATGATAAAAATCTGAACAAAAAGAGGAGGATTTATGGTGCCAAACGAAGCAGTTAGCAAGCAGCCTATTATTATCGCTAACGGATATATTAGGACAATGACCGAGGAGCCCGTATTTACCGGCAGTATCTTAGTACAAGGCAGTAAAATTGCGAGAATCGTAAAACATTCCGAGCCGCTGGAGGCCACCGGCTTAAAGGAACTTTTGGGAGTTAAAGAGTTAGATGTGCAAATAATCGAAGCAAAAGGTAAATGGGTTTTACCGGGTTTTATTGACGCTCACAGCCATATCGGAATAGGTGAGGAGATTTATCAGCATGAAGGTGATGACGTTAATGAAATGACCGATCCGTTGACTCCCGAACTTAGGGCCCTAGACGGAATAAATCCTGAAGACCAGGGTTTTCGCGATGCCCGTCTAGGCGGGATAACAGCTGCTTTTACCAGTCCGGGTAGTGCCAATGTTATTGGAGGAACGGGGGTTGTTATTAAGACAGCTGGCCGAGTTGTAGAAGAGATGATTGTCAGGGAGCCGGCCGGCTTAAAGGTTGCTTTTGGCGAAAATCCAAAAGTAGTCTACGGAGAGCAGAAAAAAATGCCTTCAACCCGAATGGGGACTGCGGCTCTTTTACGCCAGGCTTTAGTCGATGCCCAAAATTACAGAGAAAAACTGGAACAGGGCAAAACAGATCCGGATAAACTCCCGGAGCGGGATCTGGGTCTGGAAACCATTAATCTGGTGTTGGATAAAAAGATCCCCTTGCGCGCCCATGCTCATAGAGCGGATGACATAATGACGGCGATCAGAATTGCGAGAGAATTTGATGTGGACTTGGTCTTGGATCATTGTACCGAAGGTCATAAAATTGCGGACTTGCTCCAAAAATACAACTATCCTACGGTGGTGGGCCCGTCTTTAATTAATCGGGCCAAAGTTGAATTAAAGGATAGGACCTTTGAGACTCCGGGTATTTTAGCCAAAGCAGGTCTAAAGGTAGCCCTAATGACCGACCATTCTGTGACCCCGATCCAATACCTGCCTCTTTGTGCGGCTTTAGCAGTTCGTAGTGGGATGGCTGAAGAGGATGCTTTAAAGGCGATTACCATTTGGTCGGCTGAAATATTGGGAGTTGCTGATCGGCTAGGTTCTCTGGAGGAAGGCAAAGATGCTGATATTGTAGTCTGGACAGACAAACCTTTAAGCTTAGAAGCTGATGCTTCCGTCGTGTTGATTAACGGGCAAATTGTCAAACCGGAGTGATATAGATGAAACAAACCTATCGGACTACCAGTGCGGCCGAAACTTATAATTTAGGTCAGAAAATAGCCCAAAAGCTTAAGGGCGGTGAGCTGCTTTGCCTATACGGTCCCTTGGGTGCCGGTAAAACAGTTTTGGCCAAAGGCCTTGGCCAAGGTCTTGGAATAAGCGAAGAGATTACCAGTCCGACCTTTAATCTAATTCAGGAATATGACTTAGATGAGGGACTGAAGTTTGTGCATATGGATTTATACAGATTGCAACATCCCGAAGAAGCCGAGATTATAGGCGTCCCTGATTATTTTCGGGAGGATTGTATCTGCCTGATAGAATGGCCGGAAATAATTGAGGACTATTTACCGGAGGATAAGTTGATTATTCGGATAGAGGGAAGCGGTGAACTTCCGAGGACTATTGAAATAGAAAATTGGGTGAACTAAATTGAAATACCTAACCATTGATACCACAACTAAAATAACGGCCTTAGCTTTAGCTGAAAAGGGTAAACTGGTCGGCGAAGGCTTTTTGCATACTGGAAAAACCCATTCCGAACGCCTTATCCCGATGCTGGACCAACTTCTGACCGCTGCTGCTTGGAAATTAGCTGAACTGGATTTTATAGCGGTGGTCCGGGGTCCAGGTTCTTTCACCGGCATAAGAATCGGTATTGCTACGGCTCAGGGTTTGGCTCAAGTTTTAAAAATACCGGTATTTGGAATCACTTCTCTCGATACTTTAGCCTGGGCAGGGCGGGGCAGGTCGGAAGAGATTGTTGTGCTGCTTGATGCTCGTAAAAATGAATATTATTATGCCCGCTATCGTTTTTTGGAAAGCAGAGAATGTGTGGACGGGCCTAAGGCTCTTAGTCCGCAGGCTTTACTTAAGGTGCTTACGCCAATGGAACAAAGTTTTTATTTTGTAGGCGATGCCGTGCCGGCAGCTCAAAAATATCTGACGGAAGCTCTTGGTCCGCGGGCAATTATTCCGTTGGAATATCAGTACCTGCCCCGAGGAGCTTATGCTGTATTTGAAGCTTGGCAGCAATGGCCTAAAATTGCGGCTCAGACCCGGTCTGCCTTAAGTTCAGTGGAACCTTTCTATATACGAATGTCTGAAGCTGAAGTAAACTATAGGAAGAAAAATAGTCAGCAAGAATAATAGAAAAAATAATCTGCCCTAAGACTTTCCAATAAGCCGTAGAGAAATATAATAATAGAAGAATACTGTAACCGGGTGGGTATAAAATGCAAAATAAAATCGCGAAAAAAGCTGTCCCTACAAAGGACTTGCTTAAAAAGGCCAGGGTTCGTCTGATGAATTTAGAAGATATCCCTACAATTCTGGCGATCGAGGAAGTATCCTTTCCTACTCCGTGGACTGCGGAATCCTTTGAATCTGAATTGAGAGATAACCAAATAGCTCGTTATTATTGTTTGGAGTTGGACGGTAATGTGGTCGGTTATATGGGTTTGTGGCTAATTATCGGCGAGGCCCATATTACCAATGTGGCGATCTGGCCGGGCTGCCAAGGCCAGGGGTTGGGCGAATATCTGATGCGCAGTGTGATGAATGAACTTCCGGCAATGGGGATAAGGAGGATAACGCTTGAAGTAAAGGTATCGAACACCAATGCCCAAAAGCTTTATACCAAATTAGGCTTCACCCCGGCCGGGATCCGTAGACGCTATTATTCTGATAATCAAGAAGATGCTATTATTATGTGGGCCAGCCTTTAAAGGGCTGGCCCCTTGCGGAGGGTAAGCAAATGAACGAAAAACAGGTAATTATCTTAGGAATTGAGACCAGCTGTGACGAGACTTCAGCGGCAGTCTTAGTCGACGGCCGAGAGTTAAAAAGTCACATTATTTCTTCGCAGGTTTCCACTCATCAAAAATACGGAGGGGTGGTACCAGAGATAGCTTCGCGCGAACATTGCCTACATATTCAAAATGTGGTGGAACAGGCTTTAGAGCAAGCCGGCTATGATTTTACCGACCTTTCGGCCATTGCAGTTACCTATGGTCCAGGCTTGGTTGGTTCCCTTTTAGTCGGTGTAGCCGCAGCTAAAGCGATGGCCTATGCAGCTGAGATTCCGCTGATCGGCATCAACCATTTAGAAGGCCATATTTATGCCAACTTTTTAGAGCATAAAGACATAGAATTCCCTTTTTTAATTTTACTGGTTTCAGGTGGACATACCAATTTGATTCTCTTCCGCGAGCATTTAGATTACGAAATCCTGGGCCAAACCAGAGATGATGCAGCCGGCGAAGCTTTTGACAAAATTGCCCGAGCTTTGGGCTTAGGCTATCCGGGAGGGCCCTATATCCAAAAAGCAGCCCAACACGGAGATGCGAATGCCTTTCAGTTTCCGCGCACCATGCTGGAAGCGGACAGCCTGGACTTTAGTTTTAGCGGACTTAAGTCTGCAGTACTAAACACCATGAATACGGCCAAGATGAAAGGTGAAACCCTTAATACGGCCGACTTAGCGGCCTCCTTTCAAGCGGCGGTAATAGATGTCTTAGTTCAAAAAACTCTTAGAGCGCTAGAGATGCATCCGGTAAAATCTTTAGCCTTAGCCGGCGGTGTAGCGGCAAATTCCTTGCTGCGGGAATCTTTACAAACTGAGCTTGCTAAGCGCAATCTTCCGTTTTACTATCCTTCTCCAATTTTTTGTACCGATAACGGGGCCATGATTGCCATGGCTGGCTATTATCGTTATAAAGCGAAAAAATATTCCTCTTGGATTCTTAATGCAGTTCCCGCTTTAAAACTTGCCGGTTCCGACAAAACTGAAAATTGAATTTTAATACTTAATGTTGATACTTAAGTCAGATTAAAAAAATATTTATTTAAGTTAGTCGATGATTTTAAATTATCGACAAAAAAAATTAAAGCTTTAAACTCAATTTTTAAGGAAGAAGCTTTGGATTAAAGGTGGATGTTATCCACAGAGAGCTGTGGGTAATGTGGATAACATTAGGAATTTAGCGACTTTTAATTTTGCCTCCTATGGGGATAAAATGTTAGTGAAAAATCGCTAGAAAAGAAAATATAAATAGTTTTTAACCAAATTAAGGAATTTACGAAAGCTATTTGTGGAATTTTGTCGAAATATCTCAAAGTTAATTCGCAAAAATAAATTTGTTTTCTTAAGAGTTTACCTGTATGATGCTCGATTTTACTAAGGTTTTACTAAAATATCGGAGAAAATCCTAAAAGGGGATGATTTATGGTGCTCAGTAAAGCCCAAATAAGAGAAAAGGCCTTAACTTGTCGTCAAAGTCTCAGTGCGGTTGAGCGCAAACAAAAAAGCAGTCAGATTCTAAAGACGATTATGGCCACACCGTTTTTTGCCGCTGCCGAATGTATAATGCTCTATCTAAACTTTCGCGATGAAGTAGAAACGACTCCCCTTGCTGAAGAGATCTTAAAAAACGGAAAGCGACTGGTCATTCCTTATTGCGAAACAAGAACCACCCAAATTATTCCCTGTGAGATTCAGGATTTAGCTAAAGACGTTGGCTTGAGTTCGTTCGGCATACGGGAACCCTTAGCAGACTTTTTCCGGCCGGTTGCTCCCACAAAGATAGATCTGGCCTTGGTACCCGGCTTAGCCTTTGATTATCAGGGCAATAGAATAGGCTTTGGTAAAGGGTACTATGACCGGTTTTTACCGCAGCTTAGAGCAGATGTTTGTGTGATAGGCGTGGCTTTTGCTTGTCAGGTCTTTGAGCGGATTCCGGCTGAATCCCATGATTACAAAATGTCTTTGCTCGTCACTGAAGATGGTTTGTTCACCCCGTCTTAAGCCGGACTTTGTCACCCCTTGTCCTATATCTCATATACTGGGATAGAAGACATTTTTTGGGAAAAGGGGAGTCTCCAATGAAGGCGATTGCTTTTATTGATTACGAGAATATCTGGGAAGGCCTTCATGAAAAAGGATTAGAGATTTCACCGGAAGAATTTATTTTGTTGTTAGAGAATTACGCCAAAAAAATTAATGTGGACTTAAGGGCTGTCTATCTTTATGCCAACTTTGATAAAGAGGAATTTTGGAGAACCCAGACAGCTTTTGAAAAGAATAATATCTTTACCCGCCATGTTTATGGCAAAAACAACTATGTGAACACTGACTTACGGCAAAATGCAGCCGATATGGAGCTTATGCTTGAAATTCAAGAAATTCTTTTAACCAGAGCAGCAGCGGTGGATCTTTTTCTTTTATTTACCGGCGATGGTGATTTTTTGCCTATAATCAGAAGGGTTAGAGCTTGGGGTAAAGAGATTAAAATAATCGGTGTTAAAAATAAAACCAACCGGTTATTAAGTCCTTATTGTGAAAGTTTTGATGTCTTTTTAGAGCTTTTACCAAGCTCTGCTGCTAAGTATTCTCCGGAAACTGATTATGTGCAAGGTATTAAACACCTTGCCGAATTGCAATTAAAACTCCCCTATGTTGCCTCAACCAAAGCTCGCTCTTATCTCAGTGAACGTTTAGACCGCACCATGTCTGAAGTCAAAGAGTTAGTTCAATATTTATTAGCAGAAAACTATTTAATTGAAGAAGAATTAAATGATCCCAATCTAATCATTAAAAAAACAAAAATATATCTTTTGAACCTTTCGGAGCTAGCTGTGCGGGAGATTTTAGGAGATACGGTAGAGAGAATTGCAGCCCGTTACCAAAGGCTTAATTCGGATATTGTGAGCAACTAACAAGACGCCGTCTGTTTTCACCCTTTGTCCTCAATTTCCATAATATAGTAAAAAAGAGGAAAGGGATAAACAAATGGACGAAAAGAGGCAAAAATTACTCTCCTTACCCGGGGTCGTCGGTATTGGCCATGGGAAGAAAGAAAAGAAAGGCAAAACTACCAAAAAAGATGCTCTGATAGTTTTTGTAGAAAAAAAATTACCGCCGGAGCAACTGCAATCAGATGAACTTGTCCCTCAGTTTATTGATGATACTCCTACCGATGTTATTGAAATTGGAGAACTTTATGCGTTAGAGAAGCCGCCTCAGAAAAAGAGCAACTATGAAATACTCTATAATTTTTTGGCCAGCACAAGCTCTAATTCGATAATTGAAGGCAGAATCTCTCCTTTTACAGATTTGATTAAGGCTATTAGAGAGGACTTGGGGAAAGTTCGTCTAATCAAGGCAACTTTAGCTGAGCTAAATTTGCCGGATTATAAAAAAGTAAGTTCAGTAGATTCAGCACAGGAAGTCCTTGTGAAACTCAGTAAGGATTTAGAACGCTTGATAATAATCGCCAAAGTCCTATCCGATATTAATTTGACAGAATACAAAAGGGCGTTCAAAGAGATTAGAAGCAGCGCTGATATTTGTGAACTATTTCCCGCACAACTGGATTTTTTAAGACGGATTTGGGAGTCTTTATTTCGACCGAGCAAGGCCGACCGAAAAACCTTGATGCGGCCGGCTCAGCCCGGAGTAAGTATTGGCCATTATAAAGGAGGAGCCGGAACTTTTGGCGCTCTTGTCTATAGTACTTCCACTAATGAACCCTTGATCCTATCTAATAATCATGTACTGGCCAAAAGCACTATGGTTGGCAATAAGAAAGCTAAAGTAGGTGATTCCATTGTGCAACCGGCCAGAGGTGACGGTTCGAACACTGAAATTGCCAAACTGGCCAAGATTATTCCCTTGAAGCTGCAGCCGGATACCAATGTGGTGGACTGTGCTCTGGCCAGGCCGCTGAATCGGGCTGATGTGGATCCGGAGATCCTGGAAATAGGGGCAGTAAAAGGAGTAGTCGAGCCCGTAGTTGGAATGAAAATTCAAAAATCCGGTAGAACAACCGGGCACACCACCGGGAAAGTCCGGGCGGTACAAGCAACGGTTAAAGTTAATTATGGAGACAACAAAGTATTAATCTTTGAAGATCAAATAGTGGCCAACTCCATGTCTAAGCCCGGCGATAGCGGCTCGCTGGTTTTGGACATGAAAAATAGAGCAGTGGGGCTTTTATTTGCCGGCTCCGATCTCAGCACAGTTATTAATCCGATCAAACCGGTATTGGAAATGTTGGAAGTAAGATTTTAAAATTTGGCTCTGGCAATAATTCTTCATTCTGGATGCAGTGAAGACCTTGAATTTTAGGTCCTTGCTCATTCAGAATGAATCTTTTAATTTTGTGATTGACAAAAATTAAAGCTTACAATATATTTAAATAGATATTGCTTTGAGACTCAAAGTATTAACTCGAGGGTGGGGCAATGAACAAACTATACGGAACTCTTAACGAACTCTTAGTTAAGCTATTTAATGATATCCTTCAAATTGAAGAACAATGCCTTAAGGAAGATCGCTTCAAAGATTTGTCTATTACCGAGATTCACGTCATTGAAGCTATTGGAACCGGCGAAGAGAGAAATATGTCCTCAGTGGCTCGTGATTTGGATATTACCATTGGAACCCTGACCATGTCTATTAACAATTTGGTGAAAAAAGGATACGTAAAACGGGAGCGAAGTGAAGAAGATCGCCGTATTGTGCTGATTTCCCTTACCGAGAAGGGCAGGGAGGCTTATAACAGCCATGCGGACTTTCATAAGGAAATGATCGAAACCACGATTGCTAAGCTTACTGACCAAGAAAAAGAAGTCTTGGTAGCAGCCTTGGAAAACATAAATGCTTACTTTAAAGAGAAGTATAATTTGAAGATGAAAAAATATTAAATTTTTAAAATTTAATGTCTATTAATACTAACTTGCTAAAATAAAAAACTTTAGGCGCATTTACTTTGATAATCAAATATATTTACAATCAAAGTATTTAATACATTCACTATCATTCATATACTTGAGGGGGATAAAAGATTATGGCGTTGAGAATCGTAACCGACAGCACCTGCGATTTGCCGGAGAGTTTAACCAAAGCCTTAGATATAACGGTTGTTCCGTTAAAAGTGCTTTTTGGCGAAGAAGTTTATAGAGATGGAGTGGATTTGTCCAAGTCGGATTTTTATAAAAAAATGGCTGAGCATAAACAGCTTCCTACCACTGCCCAGGTCAATCCGGGCGAATTCTTGGAAGTGTTTCAAGACATTTTAACAAAACAAGATGAAATAATCGGTATTTTTATATCCTCGAAACTCAGCGGTACATATAGTTCAGCTGTGATTGCCAAGGAACAGCTTGGAGAAGCCAGGATTCACCTGGTGGACTCGGGAAGCACCAGCTTTGGCCTGGCCTTATTAGTAGTTCTGGCAGCCAGAATGGTCCGGCAAAATAAGACTGCTGAAGAAATAGTTGCCCATTTGGAAACTGCGAAGAAAAAGATCCTCTTTTACGGAGTGATTAATACCTTGGAAAACCTGAAAAAAGGTGGTCGCCTCTCAACAACCGGTGCTTTGGCCGGAACCCTTTTAGGGATAAAACCTATTATTGCTCTTAAAGACGGAGAGGTAACGGTAGCAGCTAAAACCAGAGGGCAGAAAAAAGCGTTTGCTTGGATTCTGGACCAAATGCAAAAAAACGGTAGTTTAAAAGATAAATTAGTATTTATAGCCCATGCTGCGGCACCTGCTGAAATGCAGGAATTTAAAAGATTAGTCATGGAAGAGTTTAACCCTAAAGAGATTATAGAACTTGAAATTGGTACGGTCGTAGGTACCCATAGCGGCCCAGGCTGCGTAGGGATAGGCTATTTGGTTTAGTATATTTGGCATTACCCGCTCACCACGCGGCGAAGCTGTTCACTTGCTGCTACAGCTACTGCACCAAAACCTCCGGGTAAAACCTGATGTTAACCACGGTGCAGTTTAACGCTGTATCAGCTGCGTTCACCACGCTTCTCTGCTTCACGGTTCGCTCAGTAATGCCAAATATACTAATACTACTAATACTACTAATACTACTAATACTATTGAATAAAATTGATTTGCTGATAAAAGGAATACAGCTAGCCGTTGCTTGACAATTTTTTTCGTTTTGCAACGGCTCATGTTATAATTTGACTAGAGTGATATACTAAATGTATACAGTATAAATAATCTACTGTTAAGGAGCTTTAGACCAAGCAATGGTATAATAGCGAGCGAAAACATTAGTGAATATCATTTTTATAGGAGGTTAATATGATTCGTATTATTCAGCAGGGGACATATCTTATAAATAAAAAAGAATTGTTGGAAGCTTCGGATTCAAGAGTGACTTCGGCTAATTATGACCGCAAGCAAGCTCGCCAGAATACGATAGCCGCTAAAATACTGGCATCTCATAATACTTCTGAGGATCAGAATAACCTAAAGATACGCTTTGATGCGCTGGCTTCTCATGACATCACTTATGTCGGCATTATTCAGACAGCTCGAGCCAGTGGCTTAACCGAATTTCCGTTGCCCTATGCTTTGACTAACTGTCATAACAGTTTGTGTGCAGTCGGTGGTACCATCAATGAAGACGACCATGTCTTTGGTCTTTCAGCTGCCCAGAAGTATGGCGGGATTTATGTTCCTGCCCATTTGGCGGTTATTCATCAATATGTCCGGGAAATGATGACCGGCTGCGGTAAAATGATTCTTGGTTCGGACAGCCATACGAGGTATGGTGCTTTAGGGACAATGGGAGTCGGTGAAGGCGGGCCGGAATTAGTTAAACAGCTTTTAGATAAAACTTACGACATTCCTAATCCGGAGATCATTGCAGTATATCTTGAGGGTGAACCTCAGCCCGGAGTAGGTCCGCAGGACGTTGCTTTAGCCTTAATCGGTGCCGTCTTTAAAAACGGTTTTGTTAAAAATAAGGTACTGGAATTTGTCGGGCCTGGAATTGCTAATTTATCGGTCGACTATCGGAACGGCATTGACGTGATGACGACTGAAACGACCTGCTTAAGCTCCATTTGGCAGACAGATGATAAAATCAAGCAATACTTTGAACTGCATGGCCGTCCGGAGGCTTACAGCAAGCTTGAGCCTGGGGACGTTGCCTACTATGACGGGGCGGTAGTGATTGATCTGGCCAAAGTAGAGCCGATGATTGCGCTGCCGTTTCATCCGAGTAATGTCTACACCATTGCCGAATTGAACGCAAATCCTTACGATATTTTACGGAAAGTTGAACAAGAAGCCCAGGAGCAAATTGAAAACCCCAACCTCAAATTCAACTTAACAAATAAAATAGTGAACGGCCGCTTAAGAGTGGACCAAGCTATTATAGCCGGCTGTGCGGGCGGCAGCTTTGAAAACATAGTGGAAGCTGCAGCTATTGTGGACAAGCAATCCCTGGGTAACAGCGATTTAGTATTAAGTGTTTACCCGTCAAGTCAGCCTATTTATCTGGAACTGATTAAAAACGGGGTGGCTGCTCAACTGATGGGTGCCGGAGCTGTATTACGAACAGCCTTTTGCGGACCTTGTTTCGGTGCTGGGGACGTACCGGCCAATGGCAGCCTGAGTATCAGACACTCGACCAGGAATTTCCCGAATCGGGAAGGCTCCAAGCCAGGTGAAGGCCAGCTTTCTTCTGTTGCTCTGATGGATGCGAGATCCATAGCAGCTACGGCCCTGAATGGGGGTATACTAACCCCTGCTACCGAACTGGCTTATGCCAGACCAGATCTAACTTATAATTTTGATCACAGCATTTATGAAAGCAGGGTCTATAACGGCTTTGGCCGTCCTCAAAAGGATAAGGAATTGAGATTTGGGCCTAATATTACCGACTGGCCGAAAATGATTCCGCTACAGGAACATTTAATTTTGAAAATGGCAACGGTTATTACGGATCCGGTCACCACTACCGATGAATTGATTCCGTCCGGGGAAACTTCCTCCTTCCGTTCCAATCCGCTAAAACTGGCTGAATTCACCTTGGGAAGAAAAGATCCGCAATATGTATCCAGGGCTAAAGCAGTGCAAGCACTTGAACAGGAAAGGCAACAGCTAATAGCCGGAGAAAAAGACCTAACAGCCATTTCCGCGGAGCTCAAAAGCCTCTGCGAACAGATAATTAACAAGGCCAAACTGCCTATGACCGTTGAAGACCTGCTTAAAAACAGTGGAATCGGTACTACTATTTATGCGACAAAACCTGGTGACGGTTCTGCCCGCGAACAGGCGGCTTCTTGCCAAAAAGTACTCGGAGGCTGGGCTAATATAGTTCAAGAATATGCTACAAAACGTTATCGGAGCAATCTGATTAACTGGGGTATGCTTCCTTTCACTTTTGCCGGAAGTGCCGATACTTTTACAGTGGATTCGATAGTCTGTGTTCCAAATCTGAAACAGAAATTAATAGCTAAAGAACAAAAGATTTCCGCTTTAGTTATCGATAAGGGTGAAACCAAAGAGATTGAACTTGAATTAGCCGCTTTGACGGATGATGAAACGGAGATTATTTTACAGGGAAGCTTAATAAATTATTATTCTTCGGCGAAGTAAGGTAAAAAAATCCTTCGGAGGGGGATAAAAAGCATGGGCAAAAAAATAATAATAGTTGGCGGAGTGGCCGGAGGAGCCACAGTTGCCGCCAGGTTGAGAAGGCTCGACGAAAATTCCCGGATCGTAATTTTTGAACGGGGAGAGCACATTTCTTTTGCTAATTGCGGTCTACCTTATTATGTAGGGGGCACAATTAAAGAAAAGGGCGACCTGCTGGTACAGACTGCAGAAGAGTTGTCCGTAAGGTACAACTTAGATATTCGGATAAAAACAGAGGTTCTAAGCATTGACCGCCAAAATAAAACTGTTGAAGCAAAAGACCTTATGTCGGGTACCATTTACCGGGAAAGTTATGACTATCTCATCCTTTCACCCGGAGCAAATCCCATTATCCCCCCCATCGAAGGGGCAAGGAATAATCCCCAAGTATTTACCCTAAGAACGGTTGGCGACGCTGAAAATATTGTAAATTACATTGGTCAAACAAAGGCCCGGACGGCTGTAGTGGTAGGTGGAGGTTTTATTGGGCTGGAGATGGCCGAAAATCTTAAAGACCGCAAGCTGGAGGTCATCTTAGTCGAAGCTACGAACCAGGTTCAGCCTTCCCTTGATTATGAGATGGCCTGCCTGTTACATGCTCATCTTCGGCAAAAAGGGGTTAAACTGATACTCAGTGATAGCGTAACCAAGCTGGACGGCTCCAATGTTTTTTTGCAGAGTGGACAGATGATTGCAGCCGATTTGGTAGTAATGGCTATTGGAGTGAGGCCGGAAAGTTTGCTGGCTAAAGAGGCCGGCTTGGAACTGGGCTTTAAAAACACTATTAAAGTGAACGAATATTTTCAGACAAGTGACGAATATATTTATGCGATCGGAGATGCTATTGAAGTTAAGCACTATATTTCCGGTAAACCGGTCCATATACCGTTAGCCGGGCCGGCAAACCGCCAGGGTCGGATGCTCGCAGATAATATTTATGGTATGCGCAAACCATACCGTGGTACTTTGGGTACCTCAGTTGCTAAAGTTTTTGATCTGACCGTTGCTTCTACAGGTTTGAATGAAAAAATCTTAAAAAGCGAACAGATAGACTATCGGGTGATTCATATTCATCCCAGTTCCCATGCCGGATATTATCCGGGGGCCAAAACCATAAATATTAAGATGATTTTTGCGCCGGACGGCAAAATTCTTGGGGCGCAGGCCGTTGGTCATAAGGGTGTCGAAAAGAGAATAGATGTGCTGGCCACGGCGATTAAAGGCAACCTAACGGTTTACGACCTTCAGGACTTGGAATTGGCTTATGCTCCGCCGTATTCATCGGGTAAGGATCCAGTTAACTTTTTAGGCTATGTGGCTGCGAATGTTCTAGATGGTCTGGTAGAAACTGTCCAATACTACGAAATAGATGCTATAGTGAAAGCCGGAAACCTTCTGATTGATGTAAGACAGCCGGGAGAATTAAAATACGGTAAAATAGCTGACTCGATAAATATTCCGCTTCCCCAGCTCCGCAGTCAGCTTGGAAGGCTGCCTAAAGACAAGCCTATTTATGTATGTTGCATAACCGGACTTCGAAGCTATATAGCGGTGAGAATCCTAAAAGAGCACGGTTTTCGAGCTATAAACCTTGACGGTGGCTATAGGACTTATGCCAGCGTATATGCTGCCCAGCAAATAGTAAATAAAGACTACGAAATTAGCGCAGATGAAAGTGGCCGGGCCATTATTGAAAAGAAATAAATTGACTGACCGTTTAGGAGGAGAAAGAGTGGCTAGCGAAAAATTAGCTATTACAGGGATTTTGTTGGTTGGCGGGGAAAGTCGTAGAATGGGGCGGAATAAGGCTTTCTTAGAACTTGACGGCCAAACTCTTCTGGAACGCAACTTGGCAGTGCTTTCCGGCATTTGCAGCGAAGTATTGATAAGCAGCCGGGAAGTTGGGCCTTATTCCGGCTATGGCTTTGAGGTTATAGAGGATACGGTTAAAGGAAAAGGGCCACTTGCCGGTCTCTGCTCCACTCTAAACAAAGCCCGGTTCGAATGTGCTTTTGTAGCTGCCTGTGATTTGCCTTTTTTAAATGAACAGGCGATTAGGTTTTTATATGACAGGTTGGAAAATTTTGATGCCATTGTGCCGGAGTCACCGGAGAAGACCCACCCTTTACATGCTATCTACCGCAAAAGAATACTGCCAACCCTTAAGGCCAATCTTCAACAAGACAAATTAAAGATCGATGGTATTATCAAAAGCTTTAACACTTGCTTTGTGCGGTTAGACGATAATAAACTTAGCCCGACAGAAAAGGAATTCCTACAGAAAAGTGTGCTAAATACGAATACCCCTGAGCAATGGGCAAAAGTGGTAGAAGAGAGATAATTCCACAAAAATTTATTTTTTTTGGAATAAAAAAGCAAAAACCGGTTATTCTATATTTTGGATAAGTTTAAAAACTTCATCTTTTTCTATCCGGTAGGAATTTTAAGAAATTAAGAGTATTTGGTAAATATTTTAGAATAATCGCTAATAAATATGCTTGGATGGATTTGCATAACTTCCAATCCTTGCATATTATTATACCTAGATGTTAGCACTCGTCTAAGGCGAGTGCTAACAAACAAAAAGGAATTAAAGATTTCAAGGAGGGAAATCATCTATGAATCTCAAACCATTGGCAGATAGGGTCATCATCAAAGCTCTTCCGTCTGAAGAAAGGACAAAAAGTGGGATCATTATGCCCGATACCGCTAAAGAAAAACCTCAACAGGGTGAAGTAGTGGCAGTAGGTCCCGGTAA
>JAAYSI010000254.1 GCA_012524045.1 Peptococcaceae bacterium
CCAACAGAGTCAACGCTATGTATCCCTGGCTTCCCAGGCTTATCTCTTACCCGAATTAGAGCCGGAAGTAGCAGCAACCGCAGAAAAACTTATCAATAGAGCCTTTGACCTTTACCAGAGAATGTCCGAATTGAAAGAAGGTTTTAGCGGAAGGCCGAAAATAGAAAATTACGTTCACCATATTCCAATCGAAGACGCCAGATATATTCTGCCCTTAGCCACTAAAACCAATTTAACAGTATCCTTACCCGGACCTAAGCTGATAGATTTATATAAACTTTGCCAAAAGGAACACTATAAAGAAACAATGGCCGACTTTTGGCATAGTTTAAGCGCCTATCTGCCTGCAAATCTGATTAAAGTATTAACTGGGTTTGCCCGGGATAAGGTTAGAATTGCCGATTTTTTTCAGCAATATTTTACTGAAATAAATACGGAAGAAAATATGGTACTATTGGCAGCCTATAAAGATCTCGATC
The DNA here is from genome assembly GCA_012524045.1 of Peptococcaceae bacterium. GTDB lineage: Bacteria > Bacillota > Desulfitobacteriia > Desulfitobacteriales > Syntrophobotulaceae > JAAYSI01. The sequence goes on from JAAYSI010000254.1 coordinate 480, forward strand.
TGAAGGTTGCTTTAGGTGCCTTGACCAGTACCCAAAGCCGGACAACAACTGAAATCTTGCAGGTTTGGGGTAGCGACTCAGAACAGAAAGCGCGCGGCGTGGTTCAAAGAGTATTAGGCTATGGGCATGCAAGCATTGCTGAACAAGCCAGAACCACCTTTGGGATGATGTGTAGCCTGGTGACTTACCATCAGCAAATCCGGCATCGTTTGCCGGAAAGCGTGCGCGAAGACTTTCGAACAATCATAACTGAACTTGAGCGCCCGGTAGTAATACCGGAAAGCATACGTCATTCCCAATTTGCCCAGGAATTTACAGAACTCGTCCAGGCGTTTAAAGAGTTCCGGCTAGAGGTCTACAAGAGTTTTGGTCTGGCCAAAGCCTTGCCATTACTGTTAAACTGCGAACAGATTAAAATGGTGATCTCCACCAATGCTCGAATAGATTTGGAAATGCTAGCCGAAAGAACCTGTATGAATGCCCAATGGGAAATTAGGAATTTGGCAATTAAAAAGCTTAAGATCCTCCGCCAATTGTCGGAGACCCTTTATGAAAAAGCCTTGCCTTCCTGTGTGACCGGAAAATGTCGCGAAGGAAAACTCAGTTGCGGCAAGCAAAAAGAAGTAAGAGAGCTCTTTCAGAGAATTTAAAGGGCTATGGGGTGGAAGCCATGGAAGAAAATATTATCTGCGGTCGTAATGCGGTGCTCGAACTCTTAAAAGCCAATCAGCCTGTGCATAAAATCCTACTTAGAAGCGAAAAAAGTGCAGGTAGAAATTCAGATATCCTGTCTTTGGCTAAAGAAAAAGGCATACCTTATCAATTTGTGGACAATTCCGTATTGAATAAACACAGCTTCGGTGAAAAGCACCAGGGAGTAGTGGCTTTCACCGCGGCCAAAGAATATGTAACCCCGCAGGATATTTTGGAGCTGGCTCGCGAAAAGGGAGAAGATCCTTTTATCCTGGTCTTAGATGAGATAGAAGATCCGCATAATCTCGGGGCACTATTAAGGACGGCGGATGCAGCCGGCGTCCATGGCGTGATTATACCTAAGCGCCGCAGTGCTGGACTGACCCCTGCGGTGGCTCGTGCCTCAGCAGGCGCATTGGCTTATGTGCCTGTGGCTAGGGTCAGCAATTTAGTACAAACCTTAAAATATTTGCAGGAACAGGGCTGCTGGGTATCAGGGGCGGAAATGGGTGGCCAAAGTATTTACCAGACCGATCTAACAGGACCGCGAGTCTTGGTGATTGGCGGTGAAGATAAAGGTTTGGGTAGGTTGGTTAAAGATACATGTGACGAGATCATTTCGCTGCCAATGTGTGGTAAAATAACATCATTAAATGCCAGTGTCGCTGGCTCTTTAATCATGTATGAGGTCAGAAGGCAGAGAAATCAAGGCTTGTCCGACACAACCGGCCAATCTTCGCCTTGACGCTATCCGAACTTTTCGAGTATAATTAAATTTATGTATGGTATATAAATGTGGCAGCATCTTTTCCTTAGATGACTTCGGGAGGGATAGACTTGACTTATAATATTCAGCCGGAGATATTAGAGGACTTTGAAACGAATGATTCCGTAGCAGATGAAGAACTAGTAGAATTAGCAAAAAAAGGGGATGTCGCTGCCCAGGAGTATTTGATTAATAAATACAAAAATTTTGTAAGGGCAAAAGCTAGATCCTATTTCCTGATCGGAGCAGATCGAGAGGATATCATCCAGGAAGGGATGATTGGACTTTATAAAGCTATTCGCGATTTCCGAGAGGACAGGCTTTCCTCTTTCCGAGCTTTTGCCGAGCTGTGTATAACTAGGCAGATCATTACGGCGATAAAAACGGCTACTAGGCAAAAACATATTCCGCTCAATTCTTATGTATCTCTTAACAAACCTATTTTTGATGAGGACTCGGACAGAACCTTACTTGACGTGATTTCCGGTACCAAGATAACCGATCCGGAAGAGTTGATTATCAGTCGAGAAGAGTTTGACGACATTGAAGAAAAAATGGGCGAGATCTTAAGCTCGTTAGAATGGGAAGTTTTAATGGCTTATCTCGAAGGCAAATCCTATCAGGAGATTGCCGTAGATTTACAAAGACATGTTAAATCTATTGACAATGCTTTGCAGAGAGTAAAGAGGAAGCTTGAACGTTATCTGGAACATAGAGGTAGTTAATTTTTTAGAAATTTCAAAACAAAGATCTAAAAAATTTTATAAATATATCAAAGAAATGTAATCTTTTTTTCTAAAATAGTGTATAATAGATTATGGTGACTAACTACTAAATTGTCGACCACCTATGGTGTCAGCGCTTTTTGTATACTATACCAGCTAGAAAATAATCCCGACTTATTGACAATAAGCATTATTATTGGTACAATACCAAAGTGTCTGATGCCGACGTAGCTCAATTGGCAGAGCAGCTGATTTGTAATCAGCAGGTTGCGGGTTCGAGTCCCATCGTCGGCTCCAATAAATGGGTAGGTGGCCGAGTGGTTAAAGGCGGCAGACTGTAAATCTGTTCCGAGAGGTACGGTGGTTCGAATCCATCCCTACCCACCAATATTTAAATAACTAACGTCGCGGGGTGGAGCAGCGGTAGCTCGTCGGGCTCATAACCCGAAGGTCGTCGGTTCAAATCCGGCCCCCGCAACCAAAGAAACCTCTACGGTGTGAAGTTCAGTCACATCGTTTTTTATTATTTAAAGTGATACAAGCAAATAAACCAAGCATTTTAAATATGATAGTATGATGCCGTTTAGTAAAAATGCAGGGAGGTAAAGCAGTGAATCTTAATTTTGAGCAAATCGATCCGGCTAATATACAGGATAATCCGTTCAAGCTAATCGGTAAGGACTGGATGCTAGTTACTTCAGGTAACATAGAAAGGTTTAATACTATGACAGCCAGTTGGGGCGGCCTAGGAATTCTCTGGAATAAGAAAGTATGCTTTATTTTTGTTAGGCCTTCGCGTTATACCTATGAATTTATGGAACAGAACGATAATTTTACCTTAAGCTTTTTTAGCGAAGATTATCGCAAAGCTCTTTCGTTTTGTGGAACCCATTCAGGGCGGGATGTGGATAAAATAGCTGCCACCGGTTTAACCCCTGTTATCGGCACGCAAAATACAGTATATTTTGACGAGGCCAGATTAGTGCTTGAGTGCAAAAAGCTATATTTCCAAGACCTAGATCCGGCAAATTTCCTTACCCCGGCTATTGAGAAGAGTTACGAGGCCAAGGA
>JAAYSI010000255.1 GCA_012524045.1 Peptococcaceae bacterium
AAAGGCGCTATTATGAAACTAGGAGAAGCGTCATCCAAGCTGACGGTAGAAACAATTTCTACAGGTTCGTTAGCTTTGGATTTGGCTTTAGGTGTGGGAGGTGTACCCAGAGGAAGAGTAATAGAGATTTACGGCCCGGAGTCATCGGGTAAAACTACGGTTGCTTTGCATATTATTGCCGAAGCTCAAAAAGCGGATGGCGTAGCTGCTTTCATAGATGCCGAACACGCCTTGGATCCGGTATACGCTAGAGCTTTAGGTGTAAATGTTGATGATTTACTGGTTTCTCAACCGGACACAGGAGAACAGGCCTTAGAAATATGTGAAGCGTTAGTGCGGAGCGGGGCCATTGATGTAATAGTAATTGACTCAGTTGCCGCACTTGTTCCGCGGGCTGAAATCGAAGGGGAAATGGGAGATTCTCATGTGGGTTTACATGCACGTTTGATGTCCCAGGCTTTGCGTAAACTTACCGGTGCAATTAGCAAAAGCCGGACTTGTGTAGTATTTATTAACCAGATAAGAGAAAAAGTAGGTATTATGTTTGGTAATCCTGAAACTACCACAGGTGGAAGAGCATTAAAATTTTATGCATCAGTTAGGATGGAAGTTAAAAAGCAAGATGTGATCAAGCAGGGCCAGGATATTATTGGCAATCGCACCAGGGTTAGAATTGTTAAAAATAAGGTAGCGCCACCTTTTAGTTTTGCAGATTTTGACCTAATGTACGGACAAGGAATATCTAGAGAAGGAAGTATAATTGATATAGGCGCCGAAACCGCTGTTGTGACAAAATCAGGTGCCTGGTACTCTTATAACGGTGAAAGACTGGGGCAGGGCAGAGAAAATGCGAAAGAGTTTTTACGCCAGCATCCTGATATTGCATTAGAAATTGAAAATAAGATACGGGAAAAATTTACTGGTCTGGCTAACAGCGAGAACGAACCTGCTGAGACTGAAGAAACATTAAGCGGTTATGAAGAATAATACTAGTGGTTTTGTTCGAAACTCCTCTTTGAATTACGCCCTAAATATTTTAAGCCGAAGAAATATTACAAGCTTTAAGCTCCGTAAAAAAATGCTCGAGAAAGGCTTTTCCGAAGAGGAAATTGTTGAAGCTATCAATAAATTATCAGAATGGAAATATCTTGATGACTATTCTTATGCAACTGCTTATGTTAAAGCCAAGAGCCAAAAATATTCAAAAAAGAAAATATTTTATGGACTACTAAATCAAGGAGTAGATAAAGAGCTTATAATTAGGGCTTTGGAGGATATTTACAGTGAAGAAAGAGAATTTTTTAATTGCCTAAATTTGGCGATAAAAATATGGAATGCTGAACAAAGAAAATGGAACGGAAAACTCGAAAGTAAACTTAAATCTAAACATATTTCTCGTGAAATGTTACTAAGAAAAAGGCTAGCTGATAAATTATTGGCCAAAGGCTTTTCGCCCAATACTGTAAAGTCAGTCCTACTGAAAATATTTGCTGAAGAAGAATTTTAAAACTCTTTCAGAAACGATACTAGATTCACTTTTAAAAAGATTTCCAGTATTTACAGTATTGATTATTTATGTTAGCTTGACTTTGTTTTAACATTTAATTAAACTTATAAATAATGGATCTGTTTCTAGTTAATTTTAACCTTTATGGTTTTCTCTTATAAATTTACAATTTAAAAGCGGTGTAGTGTATTCACTGGTGATTTAGTGTGATTTTAAAAAGGGAAAATTTTCTAATGGAGGTTATTTAACTGAACTGGTCTGGCCAGTTTTTTTTTTGAAACAATCTTAAAATTGCTAAATCGTATTTATTTAGTTTGATTTAAGGAGGTGAACTGTTTGGAATCTACGTTAGTAGCAATATTTATTCTGTTGGCAGGACTAGCAATAGGTGCTTTAGTCGGCTGGTTAATTAGAAAAACAGTAGCGGAGAAAACTATTGGTTCCGCTGAAATAGAGGCTAAAAGACTTATTCAAAATGCTCAAACGGAAGCAGAAGCTAAGAGAAGAGAAGCGGTTGTTGCAGCTAAAGAAGAGGTAATGCAAATCCGCAATGAGGTTGAAAAGGAAACTAAGGAGAGACGTAATGAACTTCAACGTTTGGTAAGACGCTACCTTCAAAAAGAAGAAACTTTAGAACGTAAGGTAGAGGCTTTAGAACGTAAAGAAGAAAATTTACAGCGTAAAGAAAATGAAGTTGAAAAATTAAAAAATGACCTTTCTGAACTTATTAATAAACAAGTGGCCGAATTAGAACGACTTTCTGGATTAACCCCTGAAGAAGCAAAACAGCTTCTTCTCAAGAGTGTAGAGGAAGAAGTACGTTATGAATCGGCAATTATGATTAAAGAAATTGAAACTCGAGCTAAAGAAGAGGCAGAAAAAAGAGCTAAAGATATTATTTCGTTAGCTATTCATCGTTGTGCTGCCGACCATGTTGCTGAAAGTACAGTTTCTGTAGTTGCTTTACCTAACGACGAAATGAAAGGGCGCATAATCGGAAGAGAAGGTCGAAATATAAGAGCCCTTGAGACTTTAACTGGGATAGATCTTATTATTGATGATACTCCGGAGGCAGTAATTTTATCTGGTTTTGACCCTATAAGAAGGGAAGTGGCCAGAATAGCTTTAGAGAAATTAATCATAGACGGTAGAATTCATCCGGCTAGGATTGAAGAAATGGTTGAAAAAGCCCAGAAAGAAGTCGAACAAATAATCAGAGAAGAAGGCGAGCAGGCTACCTTTGAAACTGGAGTTCATGGCTTACATCCTGAACTTATTAAATTATTAGGTCGCCTACGCTTTAGAACAAGTTATGGTCAAAATGTTCTTAAACATTCTATTGAGGTTTCCCATTTAGCAGGCTTAATGGCTGCTGAATTAGGGGTCGACGTTCAAACAGCCAAAAGAGCAGGTCTTTTACATGACATAGGGAAAGCTGTTGACCATGACACAGAAGGAACCCATGTAGAGATTGGTGTAGACATTTGTAAAAAGTATAAGGAAACCTGGGATGTGATTCATGCGATAGAGGCTCACCACGGTGATATCGAACCTAAGACAATTGTTGCTGTTCTGGTGTCAGCTGCAGATGCGGTATCCGCCGCCCGTCCCGGTGCACGTAGAGAGACGTTAGAAACATATATTAAACGGTTACAAAAACTAGAAGAAATCGCCGAAGACTTTGAAGGTGTAGAAAAATCTTATGCTATTCAAGCTGGTAGAGAGATAAGAATCATAGTAAACCCTGAAAAGATCGACGATGTTTTAGCACCCCGAATGGCCCATGACATTTCAAAGAAAATTGAAGAAGAATTAGAATATCCAGGTCAGATTAAAGTAGTGGTCATTAGAGAAACAAGAGCTGTGGATTATGCTAAATAATAAATATGCTTTTTAAGAACAGGATACTAATTACAATAAGGCAGGTACGCATTACCTGCTTTATTGTGTGAAATATGATAATTTTTGTCAAAAAGGTTCAGAAGGACTTTATTATCTTAATGAAGAATAGATTAGCTGCTATAAAGTATAATCAAGTTTCTTTCAGGAAAGGATTAAATGAGATGCCCGCTTTAAATATGAAAAACGTTGAATCACCCAGTATTAGCTATAGTAGTGGTTTACTGGTATCTATTCTGCTTCGCTACCCTGAAATTGTAACGATTAGCTGTAGTCAACAGCAACAGACAATTAGTCTTAAATTCTTAGTTAATAGGAAAATCGACTATTTCGATTCTCTTCAAAATAAAATTACTCAGGCAATTGAGTTGTACCATAGTTTGGAGGGAACCAAATTTTCTTTATTAGAAATTGAAAAAAATGAACAGAATTTCGATTCACTTATAATTGCTCGCGATCTAAAGAGTATAACTCTAGGTGAAATGAATTTGATTATAGAAATGATAAAAGCAGAAATAGGGGAATATTTAATTATCGATGAAAGTGATCTAGCAGAGGATGAATTAATCCTACAGGAAGAAATAATTAATCATATGTTAAATATGATTCACTCTAATGGAACCGAAAATAGTATTACGGCAATTAGAGATGATGGTAGGGTTTTAGTCTTTAATCGGTAATAGTTTGGGGTTTGATTTTCTAAGGAGAGAACTTTGATATGTGGATACTATTTATTGGAGATGTTGTTGGAAAACCGGGCAGGGAAGCAATAAAGAGCTTTTTACCGGGTTTAAAACAGGAGTACAGTCTAGATTTAGTCATTGCCAATGGCGAGAATGCAGCAGGCGGACGCGGAATTACCAAAGAGGTAGCCAATGAGTTATTTGATTATGGTATTGATTTTCTTACAATGGGTAATCACGTCTGGGACAATAAGGATATTCTTAAATTTATAAATGACGAACGGAGGCTAATAAGACCGGCCAATTATCCTAAAGGTGTTCCGGGAAAAGGTCATGCGACCATAATAAGAAATGGAATAAAAGTAGGGATAATTAATCTTTCGGGCAGAGCCTTTTTAGCTCCTTTAGAAAACCCTTTTACTATGGTTATGAAGCTAATTAATGAGCTAGCGTTAGAAATTCCTATAATTATAGTTGATTTCCATGCTGAAGCGACATCAGAAAAAGTAGCTATGGGTTGGATGCTTGATGGCAAAGTCAGCGCTGTGGTAGGAACCCATACCCATATTCAAACTGCTGACGCTCGTATTCTTGAAAAGGGGACCGCTTATATTACGGATGTTGGAATGACCGGACCTAGGGA